>DUNX01000073.1 GCA_012839115.1 Bacillota bacterium | reverse complement strand
GGAATATTTTTTATTATATCCCGAAAAGATTGGGGGAAGGATATGGTTTACACCGGGATAGCCTGGCAAAGGCGGTAAAATACGGTTGCCGGCTGGTGGTGACGGTGGATTGCGGGGTAACCGCCCTCCAGGAGGCGGAGTTTTTACGGAGTAAGGGTGTGGATCTGCTTGTCACCGACCACCATGAGCCGGGAGCCGTATTACCGGAGGCGGTGGCGGTGGTTAACCCGAAAACAACCCCCGGTTACCCCGGCGGTGAACTGGCCGGGGTTGGCGTGGCTTTCAAGCTCTTGCAAGGGCTGGCGGAGATCATCCCGGAGGTCCGGGAGGTTTTGTGGGCGAATCTTGACCTGGTAGCCGTGGGGACTGTCGCCGATATCGTGCCTTTGGTCGGC
This sequence comes from Bacillota bacterium, assembly GCA_012839115.1. Classification (GTDB taxonomy): domain Bacteria; phylum Bacillota; class UBA4882; order UBA10575; family UBA10575; genus JAAYGG01. Next base: position 50,981 of record DUNX01000073.1, on the reverse strand, counting down.
GAGAACCGTCTTCTGGTCAAGGAAGGCCTGAAGGTCCTGGGGAAAACGGAAAACCCCGGTCTTTCCGCTCTTCTTAACCAGAACGGCCGGGCAACGAGGGAGATAACGCCCGGTTTGATCAGTTTCGGTCTGGCGCCCCGCCTGAATGCCTGCGGGCGGCTGGGCGATCCGGCCAAGGGTCTCCGGTTGCTGTTGGAAACGGACCGCAACCGCGCCCGGAAGATCGCAGCGGAACTGGAAGAATTGAACCGAAAGCGGCAACAGATCGAGGAAAGGGTCTTAAAAGAGGCGGAGGAGATCCTTTCCCGGGAAGAACCGGGACAAGCCATTGTTTTGGGGAGTGAGAACTGGCACCCGGGAGTGATCGGGATTGTCGCTTCGCGGTTGGTGGAAAAGTATTACCGGCCGGTGGTCCTGGTGGCGCTGGAAAAGGGGAAAGGAAAGGGGTCGGCCCGGAGTATTCCCGGGTTCCACCTTTACCGGGCGCTTGATACCTGCGCCCCGTTGCTGGAGAAGTTTGGCGGCCATGAAATGGCGGCCGGTTTGGAGATAGCCGGGGATAAACTGGCGGCTTTCAAGGAGAGCTTTGCGGAAGTAGCCGGCTCCTGCCTTGACCGGGAAGAAGCGGGCGCCCCGGTCTTGGAGATCGATGAAGTGACAGTTCTTGAAGATTTAACCGTGGAACTGGCCAGGGAGATGGCGGCCCTTGCCCCGTTTGGGCCGGGGAACCCCGAACCTGTTCTGGCCTGTCAGGGAGCGAAACTGCTTTCCGCCGGTACAGTGGGCAAGGACGGGCGGCACCTGTCGGTGGAGATTGGGAACGGCGTTATCTCCCGGCGGGGTATTGGCTTTAATTTTGGCGCCTGGCGTGAGAAATTACCGGTGGGTGAAGAGTTTGACTTTGCTTTTAAATTGGAAGAGGACGATTGGAACCGGGACCATCAGGTCTGTTTGGTGTTGAAAGATATATTACCCGCGCGCGCGCGCGAGTAATCGTGGAGAAGAGGCAGAAAACTAAGGCGGGGAAAGAATTTGACCATCGGAAAACTGATTCAGAAGATGGAAAAAGCAGGGATCAAAGATTGCCGCCAGTATATGCTGGAGGTCTATGAGTTTGCCAAAGCCGCGCATGCCGGGCAAACCAGGGATTCGGGGGAGGCCTATATCAACCACCCGCTGGGTGTGGCTGGAATTTTGGTGGATATGGGCCTGGATCGGACTTCGATCGCGGCTGCGCTTCTCCATGATGTGGTGGAGGATACTCCGGTAAAACTAGAAGAGATCCGGGAGAAGTTCGGTCCGGAGGTCGCGGCTTTGGTTGACGGGGTTACGAAGCTGAGCCGGATCTCTTTTCAAAGCAAGCAAGAGCAGCAGGCGGAGAATCTGCGCAAGATGTTCCTGGCGATGGCCAGGGATATCCGGGTGATCCTGATCAAACTGGCGGACCGGATGCATAATATGCGGACCCTAAAATACCTGCCCGTGGAGAAACAGAAGAAGATCGCCAGAGAGACCCTGGAGATTTATGCTCCTTTAACCCACCGTTTGGGTATGTATAAATTTAAATGGGAACTGGAAGACCTGGCCCTGCGTTTTTTGGAGCCGCAGAAATACTACGAACTGGTGCAGAAAGTTGCCAAGAAAAGGCAGGAACGGGAAGGCTACATTGAAAAGGTAAAGAGGGAACTCCAGCAGCAACTGGCTTCTCTCAGGATAAAGGCGGAGGTCCAGGGAAGACCGAAGCATTTCTACAGCATCTACCATAAAATGACCAAGCAAAACAAGCCCTTTGAGGAGATCTATGATTTGATGGCCCTGCGCGTGCTGGTGGAGTCCATCCCCGATTGCTATGAAGCCTTGGGTGTGGCCCATAATCTCTGGAAACCCATGCCCGGCGGGTTTAAGGATTATATCGCCATGCCCAAGTCCAATATGTACCAGTCGCTCCATACCAGGGTAGTCGGGGATAACGGGGAGCCCCTGGAGATCCAGATCCGCACCAGGGAGATGCATATGATTGCCGAATACGGTATTGCCGCCCACTGGCGGTACAAGGAGGGGACCAGCGATGAAACCCTGATTGAGAAGATCGCCTGGCTCCGCCAGCTCCTTGAATGGCAACAGGAATCGAAAGATGCCGATGAGTACCTGGAGAATCTCAGGTTTGATCTCTTTGAAGACGAGGTCTTTGTCTTTACCCCTAAGGGTGATGTGATGAACCTGCCGGCCGGGGCGACGCCTGTTGATTTTGCCTATCATATCCATACCCATATCGGTCAACAGTGTATCGGCGCCAAAGTCAACGGGCGGCTGGTCCCGTTGAACCATAAATTGGAGAACGGCGATATCGTCCAGATCCTCACCGGCAAACAGGCGGGCGGTCCCAGCAGCGACTGGTTGAAGTTTGTGGTGACTTCCAAGGCCAAGAGTAAGATCCGCCAGTGGTTACGGGAACAGAGGCGGGACGAGTATATCCAGCAGGCCCGGGAAAATTTAGAAAAAGAGATAAAAAAACGCGGGCTGGACCCGCAGGAGTACTTAAAAGCCGAAGTACTACAGGATACCGCTGAGCGTTTAGGGTTTACTGAAGCCGATGATTTGTTGGTGACCGTGGGCGACGGGAAGATGACCGCAGCAATGGTGGTCGGCAAGATCTTAGGGGACAAGGACCCGGGGAAGCAAGCCAAATGGCCAGAGCCGGGAAGAAGACGGAGCAAGAGTCCGGGGGGAGTGATCGTCAAGGGCGTTGAAGGTTTGCTGATCCGGTTCTCCCGCTGTTGTAACCCGGTGCCCGGCGATGAGATCATCGGCTATATTACGCGGGGAAAAGGGGTGGCGGTCCACCGGCTCAACTGTTCCAACCTTCCGGAGGATACGGAACGGTTGATTGCGGTGGAATGGGCGAAGGCCGAGACCGGCGTTTACCCGTTTGAGGTGAAGATCGAAGCGACCGACCGCTTGAACCTTTTGGCGGAAATTATGAATATGGTCGCTGCGCGGAATTTCAATGTCAGCGCCGCGAAAGTGGCAACGAGAAAAGGGATGGCTTTTATCGATTTAACTTTGGATATAACCCATTTGAATGACGTGAAGGACTTATTGGCCCATATTAAGCAGGTAAACGGGGTACAACGAATCCACCGGGTGAGCCGGGTGAAAAGAACGTAGGTGAGAAGATGCGGGTGCTGATACAAAGGGTCACAGAGGCCAGGGTGGTGGCGGAAGGAAAAGAGACGGGCAAAACCGGACAGGGATTCTTGATTTTGGTGGGCGCCGGAAAGGGCGACACCCAAGCCGACGCCCGGCGTTTGGCGGAGAAAACCGTTAATCTGCGGGTTTTTGAAGACGCGGCGGGGAAGATGAATCTTTCCCTGTTGGATGTGGGCGGGGGAGCCCTGGTGGTCTCCCAGTTTACGCTCTATGCCGACTGCCGGAAGGGCAGGAGGCCGAGTTTTACAGAGGCTGCCCCTCCGGAGGAAGGGGAACGGCTCTATCTGGAGTATGCCAAGGCCATTGAGGAATACGGGGTGAGAGTTGCCACCGGTGTCTTTGGCGCCCATATGCAGGTGGAGTTGGTGAATGACGGGCCGGTGACGATCTGGCTGGATTCTCAAGAACTGGCAGGGTCCCGGTGAATCGGGCAGGCTGAACAATGAACAACAAGCCACGAGCACAAGGATGGTCAAATTGTTAATTGCATCCAACCGGGCGACGAGCGACGAGCATCGAGGAACGAGGAGGTGAGCAATGTGAAGAGGAGCAGATGGTTGTTTTTTGTGTTTTTGGTGGTAGTGACCGGGGTTTGTACCTTTACCGCCGGGGATGCGGCGGAGAGCGGGTATAAGCTGCCGGTCAAGGAGGTAGTTGTCTACCCTGACGGTTTTAGCTTCCTGGTCCATGAGGGAGAGGTCAAGTTGCGCGATGGCGAATGTGTGTTGGATTTTCTTCCGCAAGCGCTTCGCGGGAGCCTGCGCGTGTCTTCACCGGCTTCCGGGATTGCAGTTGAGCAGGTGCGTACTGAAGCCATACCGGAAAAAATCCCCTATGCAAAAGAAGAGGAATTTTTCCGGGAAAATACCGGCAAATCAGTACAGCTTCTACTTGCCGACGGGGAGTTTGTCAGCGGCAAAATCAAAGGCTTTATCGGGCCGGACCTTTTAGTGGTAACAGTTTTGCATAATAAAGGAGCTATAGACCAGGCCTATCCCTTGGACCGGATTGCCGCCTATTATTTTATCGACCCGGCCAACCTGGAGAAGGAAAAGATAGGGAATACGGGCAGGATCCGGGTGCGGTTGCGGGGCGGTGACCAGGACGGCCAGTATCCACTGACCCTCAGTTATTTACAGGCGGGTATTGCCTGGTTCCCCGAGTACATACTGGATTTACGTTCGGAGCGCGGGGCGGAGTTGCTCTTCTCGGCGGTGGTTAAAAACGATCTGATCGATTTAGAAAATACCACTCTGTACCTGGCGGAGGAAGGGCCGCGCTTTGACGGGGAGATATCGCCGTTGGTCGTTTTTGGAGAGCGGGAAGGGCCTGTCTATTTAGAGATCACCGCGGAAGGGACAAGGGCGGCAAGCCTACAGGCTTTTGCCGGTGTGGAAGAGACCACCCTCCCTTCCTTAAGAGTCTATTCCATGTCCAGCATTTCTTTGAAAAAAGGAACGCGGGTCGTTTTGCCGTTATTCCATGGAACGATCAGAATAGAACCCCTCTACTGCTTGGAGATTGTGCAAAGCCGTCACGGCGGCGATTACTCCAATTTGCCCGTCTGGAAAGGTTACCGTCTCTTTAATGATTCCAGTAAGAGGTTTTGGGTGGAGGGGCAGGCAATGATCACCAGCGACAATATACCACTGGGTCTGCGGCGTTTTCCCTACATACCGCCCCAGGGGAGCGGTGAGATTATGGTACAAACCGACAGTTCCATCCAGGCGCGGGTGGAAGAGGAAGAGTTTGAACGAACCCGCCGGACCATGTCTTTCCGCGGGCAGGAATACAACCTGGTCAAGATCCGGGGAGCGGTTATCCTCGACAATTACCAGGAGGAAACAGTAAAGATCTCAGTTACCCAGCGGCTTTCCGGAGAAGTGACCGCCGCCGGCGACCATGGGAAAGTTACGAAAAAAGCGCCTTTAGTCAATGATCCCAATCCCCAGTCAGAAGTCACCTGGGAGGTCGAGCTCCCGGCACGGGGAGAAAAAAAGCTGACCTATGTATACCAGGTTTATCTTCCCGTACGTTAGTTACGCACGGCTTAAAGTCCTATCTTGACATGGGGAGAGTATTTCGCTATAATTAAGGTACCAACAGGCCCAGGTGGCGGAATTGGCAGACGCGTACGTTTGAGGGGCGTATGGGCTTCCCGTACCGGTTCGAGTCCGGTCCTGGGCACCAAAAATTTACAAATACCTTCAGTTTTTCTCCGCGTTGTCTACATTCGTGACGGCGCGGAGATTCTTGTCAGTTCTTTTTTACCTTACAAAAAAGCCCAGCTTATAGCCGGGCTTTTTTGGCTTTTTATGAACAAATGGAACAGATCGTACTGAACCGGTTGGAAGGAAAAACCGTAACCTTTCCGGGCGGGCAGGGTAGTTTCTTGATTTGAATCTTGTATCCGGCAAGCTGGAGGATTTGTACCACCGCCAATAGTCGTTGAATCGCACTCAGATTAAGCCGGCCGTTTCTGAGGATAATCTTGGCCTCCTGTAAATGGCGGAGAATTGCTCTTTTGTTTTTCTTGGATAAAGGCAGGTTACGCACACCCCCGATAACAGTCTCGATTTCCCCGAGCAAATTGTCGACCACAGATCGGGTCAGCCTCCCGGGTTGGTCCAGGAAATCCGCTGCCCGTTGGGAGACTTTTTCGATTCTCCTTAATACTGCACAAGCGCTCATGGAGTCACCTCCTGGTGTAGTATATGAGGGGGCGCCAGGCGGCTCCCTGTCAGCTGGCTAAATAAGGCTGTCTTCCCAGAAAAATCTACCGTGGTCCCCGGGTGACACGGGCCCGGGGATCCGCTTTGGCAGTAATCAACTTGACTACCGCTGCGTGTGCGTCTTTTGTTGCGTAGTTCTCCATTTTTTCCACAAACTCTTGCCGGTTTTGGGAGAGCAGATGGATCCGTTCCAGGAGGGTTTCTTCTGTTGCCTCTTCTTCCGGAAGGACCATACTGAAACCCTGAGCGGCAAAAGAACGGGCATTAAGGATTTGGTCGCCGCGGCTGGCCGTTTTTGGCAAGGGAATCAATAGGGCGGGTTTTTTCAACGCCAGCAATTCAAAGAGGAAATTGGCGCCTGCCCGGGAGACGCAGAGATCGGCCGCAGCCAGGATATGCGGGAGTTCGGGGCCGATAAATTCAAATTGCCGGTAACCTTCAGCCTTTGCCAACGCCGGGTCCAGGTGGCCGCGGCCGCATACATGGATGACCTGAAAATCATTAAGCTGCGGAAGGATCGCCCGGACCAAGGTGTTAATCCGTGCCGCGCCCAGGCTGCCTCCGATTACCAGTAAAACCGGGCGGTTGGGAGAAAAACCGCAAAGCGCCAGGCCTTTTGCTCTGGAACCGGAGAGGAGAAATTTCCGGATGGGGTTCCCGGTTAAAACGGTCTTGCCGGCAGGGAAATATTCCTTGGCTTCCGGGAAGGAGACACAGACCAAACCGGCGAAGGGAGAACAAATCCGGTTGGCCAGACCGGGGGTGATGTCGGATTCATGGAGGATCACCGGGATTTTATTGAGCCAGGCGGCGATGACCACCGGTACGGAGACAAAACCGCCTTTGGCAAAGACGATCCGCGGGCGAATTTTCTTCAGTAACAAAAAGGACTGGTAAAGACCGCCCAAGACCCGGAAGGGATCGGTGAGGTTCTTTAGTGACAGATAACGGCGGAGTTTCCCGGTGGCGATGGTGTGGTAAGGGAGGCCGGTTCCGGAGAGGAGTTCTTTTTCAATTCCCTCCCTGCTTCCTATGTAATGGATCTCCCAGCCCAACCGCTGTAACTCCGGGATGAGAGCCAGATTGGGCATGACATGCCCGGCGGTGCCACCGCCGGTGAGAACGATTCTTTTCATTTTTTCACTTCCCCATGGATAATATTTAGTTTATGATATAATTAAGGGCGAACGGCCATTGGGAACTATCAGGATAAAAATCCCGTTACTAAAGTAGCGTTTAATTAATAGGAATGGAGATTATTCATTAATCCCAATCTACTTTTATTATACTATACTATTTACTAAAAATTATGGAGGATTCTTTTTCAGACTTAAAGATAAGGAGAGAGAGTTAGTGATTAAAGTCGAAAATGTCACGAAACGTTATGGTACCCATGTAGCGGTGAACCGTTTGAGTTTCACCGTCAGCCGTGGGGAGGTCCTGGGCTTTTTGGGGCCAAATGGCGCCGGCAAAACCACTACCATGAATATTATCACCGGCTATATCTCTGCCACCGAAGGCCGGGTGGAAGTGGGCGGCCATGATATTTTGGAGGAACCGCTGGCGGTCAAAAAGATGATCGGGTATATGCCGGAGTTTCCCCCGCTTTACGGGGATATGACGGTCAGGGAATATTTGGATTTTGTGACCAGAATTAAAAAGGTCCCGCCGGAGGAAGAGAAAACCGGTATGGAAAAGATTATGGATTTGGTGAGGATCGGCGACGTGCAAGACCGCTTAATCAGAAACCTCTCCAAAGGGTACAAGCAAAGGGTGGGATTGGCCCAAGCACTGGTGGGGAACCCGCCGGTTTTGATCCTTGACGAGCCGACGATTGGCCTTGATCCCAAACAGATCATCGAGATCCGGACTCTCATTAAAGAACTGGGTAAAGAACATACTATTATCTTGAGTTCCCATATTTTGCCCGAGGTCAGTGTGGTCTGTGAACGGGTGATCATAATAAACAAAGGCGAGATTGTGGCGGGCGATACCCCGGAAAACCTGGCCCACCGCCTTTCCGGTAAAAACCGGTTGCTCGTACGGGTTGCCGGACCGGAGGACCGGATCCGGGCCGCCCTGGCCAATGTGGAGGGGGTTAAGAACCTTATAGAAAAGGGGTCGGCTGAACCCGGCGCCTTCGATTTTCTGGTTGAAGCGGAATTGAAGACGGATATCAGGAAGCCGATCTTTTACGCCATGAGCAACGAAGGGTATCCGATCCTCATGTTAAAGCCGGTCGATCTTACGCTGGAAGAGATCTTTTTACAGATTATTACCGAGGAAAGAGAGGTTTCTTAAACGCGGGAGAGGATGGAGAAAGTATTTGCGGTTTACGCCGGTCCGGACGGAAAGATCGGGATCGACGACAGGATGTTGGCCTTAGGCGCCAGCGGGGAACAATGGGTGGAATTGAAGAGGGAGTCTTTGGTTCCTTTGCCCCCGGAAGCGGATCTTTTTTTTCTCCCCCAGCGCCGTCCTGCCGGGATCAACAGGCAAAGCAGCAGGCAAGAGCTGTTACCGGGGGAAGAACGGACGGCGGTGGCCGCCGGCCTCCCTCCCGGCTATACCCGGCTCTTTTTACCGGCTTACCAGTCGTTACCCTCCGCCCCGCGGTTGCCGCTTTTCGGTTATACGGCTGTGGCGGCTGTCAACGGCCGGCTTTTTATTGCCGCGCAAAAGACGGACGAGGCAACTGCCGGGTGGCGGGTGCGGGAAGGGGAAGAAAAAAAAATTCCGGCTTTGGTCGAAAAAATGCTGGCCGCCCACCCAAAAAACAGAATCCTGAAACAACTGGCCCACTGTACCCTTGTTTATAAGTGCCTGACAGCGCGGAATATTTTTCTTGGCCGCGGGGAGGGGGGCGTTCCGGTTTCTTCCGCTTGCAACGCCCGCTGCCTGGGCTGCATTTCCCTGCAACCGGCGGAGTGTTGCCCTTCGCCGCAGGAAAGGATTGCTTTTCAACCGGCGGTGGAGGAGATTGTTGAGGTGGCCTTACCCCACCTGCGGGCCGGCAAGACCATCATCAGCTTTGGCCAGGGGTGTGAGGGAGAACCGTTGACCGTTTGGCCGCTGCTGGTCCGTGCTGTAGAAAAAATCCGGAGGCATACCGGCGCGGGTACGATTAATATCAATACCAATGCCGGGCTCCCCCAAGGGCTGGAAGCCTTGGCCGGGGCCGGTTTGAATTCCGCCCGGATCAGCCTTTTATCGGCGCTTCCCGGCCACTACCACCGGTACCACCGGCCGCAGAATTACAGCCTGGACCAGGTGGGGCAGTCAATCGACCGGCTTGGGGCGTTGGGGGTCTTTACCTCCTTGAACTTGTTGGTGATGCCCGGATATACCGACCGTCGTGAAGAAATGACAGCGCTTTTCCGCTGGTTGCACCGGCATCCGGTGGACATGATTCAACTGCGCAATTTAAATATCGACCCGGAGTGGTTTTGGCAGGTGATGAAGGCCGGTTCCGGGCCTGCCGCCGGGATCAGCCGTTTCTGTGCCGAACTGAAAAAGGAATTCCCCGGCCTGCTGGTGGGGAATTTTAACCGGCCGCTTTAGCGGCTACCGTTTTAACCCTTCATGAACGGCGGGTTGCCGGTTGTTACCGTACCACCGGTTATAGCGGCGGATCCCGTTGGCAATTGCCCGGGCCAACCGGCTTTGGTAAGCCGGGGTCCCGAGCAACCGCGCTTCTTCCGGATGGGAAAGGAAACCGGCTTCCACCAAAGCAGCGGTCAACCCGGTTTGGTTGAGGATGAAGAAATTGCCCGGGGCCGCCTTTTGGGGTACGGCTTGCACTTTGTTCAGTTCTTCCTGGATGAGGCAGGCAAGCTCTTTACCGGTGTTGTTACGGGGGTTGTAGAAGGCCACCGCTCCCCGTCTTTTTTTATCTTCCGACCAGTCGCAATGGATACTGACAAGGCAAACAGCCCCGGCCTTTCTGGCTTTTTCGATGCGGGCAGCCAGATCCCGCCGGTGCCGGCCGCTTTTCCCCGGGACAAAAGGGGAAAGGTCCGTATCGGTTGTTCTGGTCATCACAACGTTCGCCCCGCCGGTGCGCAGGTGATCCCGTACGCGCAGGGCAATGGCGAGGTTGATCTCTTTCTCGAGAGTTCCTCCTTGCTCGCCGGTACCGCCGTCGACGCCACCGTGCCCGGGATCAACCACCACCACCGGGCCGGAGGTGCTTATGAGGCTTTGTATTAAGCCGGAAGGATAAAAAGCCCCGGCCAGTAAGGAAACGAGGGTCAGCCCGCCCAGGATGAAGAGAAAACGGCGAAATCCTGGCGGCAGTAATAAGATGATCAGCACGAGACTCACATCGCTTTCGTTATAGATATTTATTCCGGAGGCCTGGACGGATATAACGGGTAATGCGGATATAGCGGGTATTGGGGGAGAAAGGATGTTGACGGTTGGTGGGAACAGGCACGCGCGCACGCGACGTTTCCGGGAATGGCGTCCCGGTATCCGCCGTGTTTTACCGCGGATCCCCGGGGAAGTAATGGCGGTGATAGCAGAGTTAAAAGCCCGGGGGTTTCAGGCTTTTCTTGTCGGCGGGGCCCTTCGTGATCTTTTTTTAGGGCGTGAGCCGGAGGACTGGGATGTGGCCACCAGCGCCCTGCCCGGGCAGGTGGAGGAGGTCTTTCCCGGCCGGTTGCTTGTGCATACGGGCAAGCGTTTTGGGACCGTCCGGGTGCTTACCGGGGAAATACCGGTGGATGTGACGACTTTCCGCCGGGAAGGGACGTATACCGACGGCCGCCGTCCGGACTGGGTCGAGTTTGAAGAATCGGTGGTGGATGATCTTTCCCGCCGGGATTTTACGGTTAACGCCATGGCCCTGGACCCGCTTGCGCAAAAATTGGTGGATCCCTTCAGGGGCCGGGGGGATCTCCGGAGGCGGGTCATCCGGACGGTCGGGGATCCCCAGTCCCGGTTCAGCGAAGACGCCCTGCGGATGCTGCGATTCTACCGTTTCCAGGCGGTTCTCAACTTCCGCGGGGAAGCGGAGACCGAACGGGTTATTGCACAAGTGGCGGCTGAGGACCCCTCCCTTCTTGCCAAAGTCAGCCCTGAGCGGGTCCGGGAGGAACTAAACAAGCTCCTGACCGGGGTTGCCCCGGGCAAAGCATTACGGGGACTGGTACGGACGGGCCTTTTAACTATAATTGCACCCGAATTTACACCGGTGGTGATGGATCCGGAGTTAATGGAGCATTTGCTCGCCACGGTGGAGGCGATAAAACCCGAACCACACCTGCGCTGGGCGGCTTTCCTCCATGATTTGGGCAAGCCGGCCACCCGGATCCAGGACGGCACGGGCATTCATTATTTCGGTCATGAGCAGGCCGGGGAAAAATTGGCCGCCGTTTTGCTCGAACGGCTCCGCTTCTCCCGGGCGTTTACGGAGAAGGTTTTGATTCTGGTCCGGCGGCATATGTTCCCGTGCGATCCGGGAATGAGCGATACGGCCTTGCGGCGCCTGGCCGCCAAGGTTGGGCGGGAGGCCCTTATTGACTTGCTCGAATTGCGCAGGGCCGATATTGTTGCCAGCGGGAACCATTATCACCGGGCATGGCGGATCCTTTCCGAATTTGCCTCCCGCATTCAAGCCCTGCTCCGGGAGGAAAAGGTTTTGACCCTGAGCGATTTGGCGGTTAATGGCCGCGATGTCATGGCTGTGCTGGGTCTGGCCCCCGGCCCGGAAGTCGGCCGGGTTATGCAGGAACTTTTTTCCTGGGTAACAGAAGACCCGGAACGGAATACCAGGGAAAGACTCCTGCGGTACCTGGAGGAGAAAAAGAAGAAAAAAGAGAATAGCCCCTGTTAATGAAGACAGCAAAGCCACACGGGCGCGGGTAAAACCTTCGGCCCCTGCCCCCCCGGTCCTTGCCCCTGGTCCCCCTGCTGCCGGTCCGTCTCATGTTTCCTTCCTTTCCGGCATATTTTTGTTAGGGAAAGGAAGAGAGCGATGGCGAATATGGTAAAGAACAGCCACCGGAGACCAAAACACTACAAAACACTGCTGGTCAATTTTTTTGGTCTGCCCCGGGAAGTACTTTTGGATCTTCCCCGCCTGGTTATGCTGGGCAACAGCAGGATGGTGGTGGAAAACCACCGGGGATTGCTGGAATATACAGAGGAGACAGTCCGGATCAAAACCGCGCACAACGGCGAGATCCGGGTCACCGGGAAAGGCCTCAACCTCTTGTACATGGTAAAAGAAGAGCTGGGCTTGGCTGGACGGTTTCTCCGGATCGATTTACCGGAGGGAGAAGAGTAATATGTACCGGTGGTTGCTGGATTTTTACCATGGCTACCTGGTCGTAATGGCGCAGGGGAAAAGGCTGGAGGCATTTTTAAACAGCGCGGTGGGCAAAGGGATTTATCTTTGGGGGATCCGGCGTCCGGCCCCCGGCCGTCTCCTGTTCAGGGTGAGAGGGAAGGATTTTTTTCTTTTGCGCTCTGCATTCCGCCGGTGCGGTTGCCGGGGGAAGATTCTGTACCGTAGCGGCCTGCCTTTTATCCTCCGCCGGCTCTTGCGGAACAAGGGCCGGTGGCTGGGACTGGTCTTTTTTATCACCACCATTCAGGTCATTGCCTCCTTTGTCTGGGTGGTCGGCGTAGCCGTGGAGGATGGGGAATTACCCGGGCATCTTCAGATCCGGGAGGAACTGAGGGAAATCGGTGTACGGCCCGGGGTCTTACGGGGAAGAATAAAAAAAGAGCATGAACGGATTTTGGAGGAATTGACCGTCGCTTTTCCGGAGGCGGCCTGGATCAACGTGGAATTGCGGGGGGTGGTGGTATTAGTCACGATGGTGGGCAAAACCCCGCCCCCGGCAAAGGAAGAAGGTCCTGCGGATATTGTCGCCGCCAAAGAGGGTTTAATCAGTGAATTGATTGTTTTGGAAGGGACCCCGCTGGCGAAGGCGGGTGATATGGTCAGCCGCGGCGATTTGTTGATCTTGGGAGAAAAGGTATTACCCAGCCGGGAAGGCGGGTTTATTACGCAACCGGTCCGGGCCGAAGGAATAGTCAGGGCCCGTGTTTGGTATGAGAAAAGAAGCGAGGAGCCGCTGGAGATATGGAGACCGGTCCGGAGTAACCGGCAAGCAGTGGTTTTTTCCTTGCGTTGCCGGGAGCGGTTATTCCCTTTTTTCCGGCGGGGCAAGGTTTCCGGGAAGGTTCTTTGGGAACGCCAGACAAAGAGTATTTGCCGGGGAAGGAATCAAGTGAGTTTAGTCGAATTAGTAAAAGATATATATTCAGAAGTCTCCTGGATGAAAGTACGGATTTCGCCGGAGGAAGCCTTGGCTAGAGCACGCAGGGAAGCCGCAAGAGAGCTCTCATTTTTGCTTCCTGAGGCAGCTACGATCAAAAGCCGCCGGGAAGAGTGGGAAACCGGCGGGGACTTCCTTGTTTACCTCTTGGTTGTTGAGACCCTGGAAGATATCGCCCAACCCGCCGCTTCCACCAGGGAGAAGCAGGAAGACGGGTATGACCAAAGCCATAGCCAAGGCCAAGACCAGGAGAAAACCCCGGAAGACGGCGCCTGGCAGGCCGTCTGTATCTAGAAGGAGGAGAAAAAAGCGGCTTTGAACCAAGAAAATTTGACCCTGAAGGTCGATCCGCAGGCAGCCCCGGCTCTTTTTGGCCAATACGACCAGAATTTACGCCAAATTGCAGAAGAGCTGGGGATTGATTTAACAGCACAGGATAATACCATCTACCTTTCCGGAGATAATAAAGCGGTTAATCAGGCTTTGGCCGTATTGGAACAACTTAAAGTCCAAGTTGAAAATGGTCTTTTCCCCGGGCCTTCAGAGATCAAGTATGCTTTGGATTTAGTTAAAAGCGGCAATGAGTCCGGGAAAAAGAGTGATTTTACCAGAGAAGTGATTCAAGTCACCAACAGGGGGAAGAAAATTTACCCCCGGACCGTGGGACAAAAGCAATATATCGATGCCATCCGGGAAAACAGTTTAACCTTTGGCATCGGCCCGGCGGGAACCGGCAAGACCTACCTGGCGGTAACGACGGCGGTTGCGGCTTTACAAAGGAAAGAGGTAGCCCGGATCATCCTGACCAGGCCGGCGGTGGAGGCCGGGGAAAAATTGGGGTTTCTCCCCGGGGATCTCCAGGAAAAGGTTGACCCTTACCTTCGCCCATTGTATGACGCCTTATTTGATCTTTTGGGGGTTGATTTATACCAGCGTTACAGTGAACGCCGGATCATTGAGATTGCCCCCCTCGCCTATATGCGTGGGCGGACGCTGGAAGATTCCTTTATCATCCTTGATGAGGCACAGAATACCACTCCTGAACAGATGAAGATGTTTCTGACCCGGATGGGGTTCGGTTCCAAGATGGTTGTGACCGGCGATATTACCCAGGTTGACCTCCCGAAAGGCGAGGTCTCCGGGCTGGTGGAAGTGGCGCGGATTCTGGAGGGAATTCCGGGGATCGCCATTGTTTATCTGACCGATCAGGATGTGGTCCGTCACGAATTGGTCAAAAGAATCATTCGTGCTTATGAAAGATACGAAAACAGGCGGCCGGTGAAAGAGCCGTAGAGGAAGGGAGCCTGAAATGGTCAGGAAACAAAAACGCCCTTCGTGGCAGTCCGTTTTCAAACGGGCCGGGAAAAAAGAGAAGTTCCTTCCCTGGCTGCAGAGGGTTTTTCTGGAGAGAATTAACCGGCAGCGGGCATTAATGGTTGTCAGTTTCCTTGTAATGGTGGGCATCCTCCAGATCGATCTGGTGCCGAGGACGATCGAAATTGAACTGGGCCAGCCTAGCCCTGAGAAGGTCGAGGCGCCCCGGACGGTGATCAATGCCGTAAAAACCGAAGAACTTCAAGAGGAGGCGGCAGCCAAAGCCCTGGAGGAGTCCTTGCCCAAACCGGAGTTTCAGATTATTTCCGCGCAGGCACGGAACCAGGCGGTAGCCTTGGTTTCCGGTGTTTTTGCGGTTTTTGACAGCGAAAGGGGAGGGCGCGGGGAAGAACCGCCGCCGGGGCGCGAATTGGAACACCAGATCCAAAGGGTCCGTGCGGAGTTGGTGGTGCTAAAGGAGGAATTTACCACCCTGCCGCCGGAACAGATCAAAGCCCTTTTGTTGATGGGAGACGAAGACTATGACCGGGTAAAAAAGGGAGTCCGGCAGATTTTTCCGAATATTCAGGCAGATGAGCGGATCAGCCCGGAGAAAATTGACGAGTTAAAAAAGGATTTGGACCGGTTCATCCTCACCTATCCGTTGCTACCCCAGGATCATGAACCGGCACGGGCCTTGCTCTCTGCGATGCTTTTCCCGAATCTCGTTCCGGATCAGGCGAAACTCCGCCAGGTTCAGGACGAGGCCAGGAAGAAGGTTACCCCGGTCACCATTGAAAAGGGGAATCTGATCTTAAGGGAAGGGGAGATCGTTACCAGCGAGCACATAAGGATCCTGCGGGACCTGGCTCTCATTGACAACCAGGGCAACCGGTTGTTGATCTTTTTCAGCCTGGCCTTTTTCTCCCTTTTCATCTTTGGGATCGGTTTTTTCTATCTCTACCGGTTTAATAGAAAGATTCTCTACGAGGAAAACCGTTTGTACCTCTTAACCCTGGTGATCCTGGTCGTCCTGGCGACGGCGAAGATTATGAGCCTGCCGGATATCCCCTGGCTGCGCTATCTGATCCCTCTGGCTTTTGGCGGGGTGACCCTCACCATTTTGCTTGATCCCCAGGTGGCTTGGGTGGCAACCGCCCTTCTTAGCCTGATGATCGGCGTGGTGGTGGATTTTAACCTTTCCTTGACGGTCTTTTATTTTATCAGCGGGGCAATCTCCATCTACAGTGTGAGCAATATCACCCAGCGTAAAGATATGATCAGGATGGGAGGGCTTCTGGCCGGGGTCAATTTTTGGGCCGCGGTTACGCTGGGGCTGCTTTTTGGAGAGAGGAATTTCCTGAACATCTTGGGAACAGCAATGATCGGCGGTTTCAACGGGATCTTCTCGATTGCTTTAGCCAACGGTTTCCTCCCCTTCCTTGAGCAGCTTTTCAAGGTGACTTCCGCCTTAAGCCTCTTGGAAATGGCCAACCCTAATATGCCATTACTGAAGAGATTGTTGATTGAAGCCCCTGGAACCTACCATCACAGCATCATCATGGGGAACCTGGCGGAAGCGGCGGCCGACGCCATCGGGGCCGACAGTATTCTGGTCCGGGTCGGCGCCTATTATCATGATATCGGGAAACTCCAGCGGCCTTATTTCTTTGTAGAGAATCAGATTGCCCAGGACAACCCCCATGAGAAGCTCTCTCCCAACTTGAGCACGTTGATTATTACTTCCCATGTGCGCGACGGGGTGGAACTGGCACGCCAGTACGGGCTCCCGGACAGTGTCATTGAGATTATTGAACAGCACCACGGCACCGACCTGCTGCGTTATTTCTTCAAACGGGCCGCCGAGAATGTACAGGAAGAAAAAGAAACCCTGGCGGAGGGGAATTTCCGTTATCCGGGCCCCAAACCCCGTTCCCGGGAAGCGGCCATCATCATGCTGGCCGATTCGGTGGAAGCCGCCGCCCGGGCCATGGAACAACCCACACCCAGCCGGTTGGAAGCCCTGGTCGACAAGATTATTCAGGACCGGCTGGAATTGCGGCAACTTGATGAGACCGCCCTGACCCTAAAGGATTTGGATAAGATTAAAGCCGCTTTCTTAAAAGTATTGACCGGGATCTTCCACCACCGGATCAAATACCCGGATCTTGAGAGCGAGGCGGAAAGGAAGAAGCTTGTTGACGGTAATAATCAATAACCGGCAGCGGCGGGTAAAGATCGAAAAAGAACTGGAAGAAGCCTTGACCCGCCTGGCGGAACGGGTTTTAGGCGCCCACGGAAAAGACCGGACGGAAGTAGGACTGACCCTGGTGGGTGAAGAGAAGATCCAGCAGCTCAATAGGGATTACCGGGGGATTGATGCGCCCACGGATGTCCTTTCCTTTCCCATGCAAGAGCCGGGAGAAACACAAGCCGGCGGGGAACCGGATCTCTTGGGGGATGTGGTGATTTGCGTCCCCCGCGCTTTGGTACAAGCCCGGGAATTTGGCCATTCCTTCCGGAGGGAACTCCTCTACCTGACCGTCCACGGGCTCTTGCATTTGCTGGGTTATGACCATGAAAACGAAACGGAGAAACGGAAGATGAGGGAGAAGGAGGAAGCGTTTCTCAGCGGAGTCAATGGCAATGAAGAATAGGAACTTACTGGAGAGTTTTAACCGGGCGGCCAGCGGGATCATTTACTGCCTGCGGACGCAGAGAAATTTTCGGATTCATGTTTTCGCCGCCGCCGCCGTCCTCCTCTTGAGTCTCTGGTTCCACATTAGTAAAGGTGAGTTTCTCCTGGTCTTGGCCGCCATCTTTCTGGTATTAATCACCGAGGCGATCAATACCGCCGTAGAAGTCACGATTGATCTGATCACCGATCGTTACCACCCACTGGCGGCTACAGCCAAGAACCTGGCTGCCGGGGCTGTGATCCTGGCGGCAGTTTACGCCGTGATCACCGGGTATCTTGTTTTTTTTCCGAAAATCGACCCGCTAATACCAAAAGTCATCTTTGCCGTGGGGGATTCCCCTGTTTATTTGAGCCTGATCGCGCTGTTGCTGGTCTTTTTGGCGGTCCTTTTTTTGAAAACCCGCACCGGTAAAGGGCTTCCTTTTTCCGGGGGGATGCCCAGCGGCCATGCAGCGTTGGGGTTTGCCATTGCCACCATAATTGCTTTGCTCAGTGGCAACGGGCTGGTCACCGCGTTGGCTTTGTTTATGGCTTTTTTGTTGGCGGAGAGCAGGGTGGAGACGGAGATTCATACGCCGGTTGAGGCAGTGATCGGCAGTCTGTTAGGGATTTTCTTGACCTTGCTTATTTTCCAACTCCTTCCCCGCCTGCGGTAAGATGCCGTGTGCATGCGCTTTGTCCTGTCTGCACATTGCTTTTCCTGAAGGAAAAAGCCGGACGCCGGCAGGGGTTTTTTGGCCTGCTGTTACCAAAAGTCTCTACCATGGAATTCGCGAGGAGAAGAACAAGGTGCTGTTAAAGGATTTTGATTACGTGTTGCCGGAGGAACTCATCGCCCAATACCCCCTGGACCGCCGGGACCGGTCACGCCTGCTTGTCCTGGAAAGGGAGAATAACCGCCTGCACCATGTGGGTTTTGCCGGCTTGCCCGCCTGGCTGAACCCCGATGACCTGCTGGTCTTTAACGACACCCGGGTTATCCCGGCGCGTTTGTGGGCGAAAAGGCTCCCCGGCGGCGGAAAGACCGAGATCTTGCTTTTGCACCCCACAGGAGAGAATGAATGGGAAGCCCTTGTCCGCCCGGGCCGGAAAGTCCGCATCGGGCAAAGACTGGTTTTTGGCGGGGAAGAGAAACTGACCGCGGAGATTGTTGGCCGCACCGCTGCCGGCGGGCGGGTGCTCAGATTTGACCGGCACGGTGATGAATTACGGGCTTACATCGATGAACTGGGGGAGGTCCCTTTGCCCCCTTATATCAAAGAACCGGTGCGCGAGGAGCGCGCACGCATGCGCGAACGGTACCAAACGGTTTACGCCCGTTTTGAAGGGTCGGCGGCCGCGCCCACGGCCGGGCTGCATTTTACCCCGGAACTGCTGGCCGCGGTAAGGGCGCGGGGGGTGCGGACCGCTTTTCTCACCCTCCATATCGGTTTGGATACTTTTCGTCCGGTAAAAACGGAGCAAATTGAAGAACATAAGATGCACAGCGAAGAATTCCGGATCAACCGGGAAGTGGCAAAGGCGGTGGCAGAGACAAGGAGGGCCGGCGGACGGGTGATTGCCGTGGGGACCACGGTGACCCGGGCCTTGGAGAGTGCGGCCCGGGAGAACGGGGAAGTTACGGCGGGGACCGGCCGGACGGAACTCTTTATCTATCCGGGCTATCGTTTCCAGGTGGTCGACGCCCTGCTGACCAATTTTCATTTACCCCGCAGTACGCTGTTGATGATGGTCTGCGCTTTTGCCGGGCGGGAACAGGTTTTGGCCGCTTACGAGGAGGCGGTACGCAGGCGTTACCGCTTCTTTAGCTTCGGCGATGCCATGTTGATTGTCTAGCAATTTGGCTAATACTTTAGCACGTTGATTATTTAGCGGTTTGAGGCTGGAAAGGATGAGAACCCTTCAAATTCACCATTGAGTATAAATCCAAAGAAAACCGGGGACGGTGCGGGGTTCTCCATACTCCGCGGGGGAAGATCCCCACACCGGTTTTTATGCCGGTAGGAACCAAGGCCACGGTCAAGACCTTGACTCCCGCCCAGTTGCAGGAGATCGGTTTTCCTATTATCCTGGCCAATACTTACCACCTTTACCTCCGGCCGGGGAGCAAGATCATACAGGAAGCCGGCGGGCTCCATGCCTTTATGAACTGGCCGGCGGCGATCCTCACCGACAGCGGCGGTTTCCAGATTTTCAGCCTCTCCTCCCTGACCAAGGTGGAAGAGGACGGAGTGGTTTTCCGTTCCCACCTCGACGGGTCGCCGCATCTTTTTACCCCGGAAAAGGTGATGGCGATCGAGGCGGAACTGGGCGCTGATATCATTATGCCCCTTGACCAATGTCTTCCTTACCCCTCTCCTTACGAGGCCGCGCGGGAAGCTCAGGAGAGAACCACCAGGTGGGCTGCGCGTTGCCGGGAGGCGCACCAAAATCCGGAACAGGCTTTGTTCGGGATTGTGCAGGGGGTTGTCTACCGTGACTTGCGGGAAAAAAGCGCCCGGGAGTTGGTGGCGATGGATTTCCCCGGCTACGCTGTGGGCGGGCTCAGTGTTGGTGAACCCAAACCTTTGATGTATGAGGTCCTCGACTACACCGTACCCCTGCTGCCCGAGAACAAACCCAGGTATCTTATGGGCGTCGGGTCTCCGGACGCCCTTTGGGAAGGAGTAGCCCGCGGGATTGATATGTTTGACTGTGTCTTTCCCACCCGGATCGCCCGGAACGGGACGGCCATGACCAGCCAGGGACGGGTGATTATCCGCGATGCCGTCTACGCCCGGGATTTTTCGCCCCTGGATGTGGAATGTTCCTGCTATACATGTCGGAATTTCAGCCGTGCCTACCTGCGGCATCTTTTTAACGCCAAGGAGATCCTCGGTTTAGTCCTGGTTACTTACCACAACCTTTTTTTCCTGCGGGAAATGATGCAGGAGGTCCGCTGCGCCCTGCAGGAAAACCGGTTCAGCCGGGCGAGAGAGGAGTTTTTTTACAGGTACTACGGCCCGGGAAAGGAGAAAAATGACCCGGCCGGGTAGGATTTTTCCCCTTAATGTGGAATACTAATGCTTATCCTAGGTTGACAATAAAAACTAATGGAGGTTGGAAAATGAATTTTCTTTTAGCTTCAGCAGCAACAGCACAAGCCGAGCCGGCATCTGGCGCCGGTTTGATGGCGTTCTTACCGATGATCATCATTTTTCTTGTTTTCTGGGTAATTTTAATTTTGCCCCAGCGCAAACAGCAAAAAAAACGGGATGAGATGCTGAACGCCTTAAAGAAGGGGGATAAGGTCGTCACCATCGGCGGGATCCACGGGGAGATAACCCAGATTAATGGTGATGATATCCTCTTGCGGGTAACCGACAAGGTTGAACTCAAGATGTTACGAAGCGCTGTTTCCAGGGTTAAAGGGGAATAGGGCTTGCGGCAGGAAATGAAATATATCAGTACCAGAGGCGGCGGTGAACCCGTCGCTTCTGCCGTAGCGATCAAGGCTGGGCTGGCGCCGGACGGCGGCCTTTTTGTCCCCGGGTTTTTACCGGAGATCGGTTTGGCGGAGGCCGCTGCGGCCGCCGCCCGGGATTACCAGGAACTGGCCGGGGGGATTCTCCAGTCTTTTCTTTCGGATTTTTCCGCTGCGGAACTGGAGGTTGTGGTGGAAAAGGCTTACGGCGATAATTTTGACACCCCGGAAATCGCCCCCGTCCATTTGCTCGGTGAAAAAATGGGCTTTTTGGAGCTTTGGCATGGCCCGACCTGTGCCTTTAAAGACCTGGCCCTGCAGGCCTTGCCGCACTTATTAAAAGCCGCGGTGGCCAAGACCGGCGACCGGTCGGAGATTATTATTCTGGTGGCCACTTCCGGGGATACCGGCAAGGCAGCCCTGGAGGGTTTCCGGGATCTCCCCGGCACGCGGGTGATTGTTTTCTTCCCGGACCAGGGGGTCAGTAGAATTCAGGAGCGGCAGATGACCACCCAGGAAGGGGCAAATACGTTTGTGGTCGCTGTTGAAGGCGATTTTGACAAGGCCCAGGCCGGGGTGAAAGGGCTTTTTGCCGACGGGGAACTGAGGACCGCCATGCACCGGCAGGGAATGGCTTTTTCCTCGGCCAACTCGATTAACTGGGGGCGGCTTGTGCCGCAGATTGTCTATTATTTTTGGGCCTGGTTTAAGGGGAGGCAAGAAGGGCTTCTGCCAAAGGACGAAGAGTTCAATATTGTGGTTCCCACCGGAAATTTCGGTAATATCCTGGCGGCTTACTATGCTAAACAAATGGGCTTGCCCGTCCACCGGCTAATCTGTGCTTCGAACAAAAACAAGGTCTTGACGGATTTTATCAATACCGGTTTTTACGACCGGCGCCGCCAATTATACCGGACGATCTCTCCTTCCATGGATATCCTGGTCTCCAGCAACCTGGAGCGGCTCTTGTTTGAACTGGTGGACCGGGATCCGGCGGCGGTAAAAGGTTTTATGAGCCAGTTGCAGGAAAAAGGCTGTTACCAATTGGGGGCGCAGGCCTGCGCCCGGTTGCAAGAGGAGTTTTGGGGCGGTTATGCCGGCGAAGAAGAGACCATTGCCACGATCGGGGATGTCTATCAAAAATACGGGTATTTGCTCGACCCCCATACAGCGGTGGGGGTAAAAGTCTGCCGGGACTACCGGCGGGAGACCGGCGACCACCGGCCGGTGATCATTGCCGCTACGGCCAGCCCCTTTAAATTCACCAGGAGTGTGGTCCAGGCGGTCATGGGTGAAGAAAATTACCGGGACAAGGACGATTTTGCGCTCTTGGAGGTTTTGTCCGGGTTTACCGGGGAAGAGATCCCGGCAGCGCTCCGGGGTATACAGGAAAAACCGGTCCGGCATCGCCTGAAGACGTCGCCGGAAGGGATGAAAGAAGCAACACGGCAGGTTTTGGGGTTGAGTTGACGCGGACAGGCCTCCTGCATGAGGGAGAGTTACGAGTGGCGTCAGCGAAAAGGCCCTGTTTGCCAATGTTCGCTGGATGCAAATCCGGAGCGTGTGTGAAGCCGTGCACGTACGCACAGGCAGGCGTAGAGGAATGGCCTATGGCACACAAAACAGACAAAGAAGCGGTGAGAGGTGAGACAACGCGCATGCGTTTTTCTCACCTCTCACTTTTTAATCCCGTCTGCGGATCCGCTTCTTCCCTATGTGCCGGTTTCAGACCCGGGCTTCGGTGCGGAAAATAAGGTCGAGCGCACCAAGGATAATATGGGCTACTCCGAACCCCAGAACGAACCAGGCCCAATTCATCGGAAGAAAACTATACCCAATCGCCGATACCAGAGCGCCCAAAGCGATTACGATCCAATCAGCCGTTCTCATCTTTTCCACCTCCTCACCGATGGCGTACTTGTAATGGCATATACATACACCACGCCATACTCCCGGACTGTTTGCGCCCTCAGGCAGTTACCTTCCTCTATATTCTTGACCGTAAGGCGGAAAATTAACGGAGCGCAGGCCCGCAAAAGGATAGGAAATTTTTCCGGCTGGAGGCGGCGGGCACCGCTTTACTGGCTGTTTTCTCCCGGCTTGTCCAGGTAGACCGGTTCACTCCATAGGCTCTCATTACCTCCCAGGTCAAAGCTGCTGACGGCGTATCCGACCCGGCCGTCATAATAGGCCCCGGGCGCTACGGTATCGGTGTAGGCGCGGGTATGAGGGTCCACTTCAGCCAGGTGAACGAAACGCCCCTCGGCATTGGTCCGGTAGAGACGATAGCCGCCCAGGTCCGCTACGGAGACTTCTGCCCAGGAAAGATGGATGGTAACGGAACCGGCTTCATCGGGTTCTTCCTGGCTCAGGATTAATTGGCCGGGTTTTTCCGGAGGGAAATCGATGGTCCCCTCTATAATCAACTCTTCGTACGGACCGACAGTAAGTTCCACGGTTCTCCCGGGGAAAATGTGCACCGTGTAGTACGGACTCTCGTATTCCTTGGTGCTGATCTGCGGTATAACCACCCGGACTTGAAAGGTGCCCGCCGGTAACTTAATCAAACCGGTTAAGCGATCGCCCTCCCGGGTAAGGGGAAAAGAGGTCGACTGGTTATTCTTTGGATTAAGATAGGCATAAAGTTTTCCTCCGGTGACCTCTGTGCCGAATCCGGGGAACTCCGAACCATCAAAGGTAAAATCTAAAAAGCCCGGCGCCGTCGTGAGATATAATTCCGCGGTGTTGCTGCTCCCCGGTTCGATGGTCACCTCACGACTGCAGTAGAGAACAACAAACCTCTCTTCGTAGGCTTCCGCGGTCACCTGCCATTTCCCCGGGTACAGGGAGGAAAAACTGGCTTCCATTGGCTGATCGGGAACATAGGGAATTTCTTGGGCATGGGTGAGCTTACCTTTGCCGTGGCTCAGTTGAATCAGGATTTTTTCGATATTAATGGCTGTCGTGGTCCCGGCGGCTCCCACCGGTGCCGTGACGGCGGCCTCCTCTGCCAGCACCAGACGGATCTTTAGTTCGCCATAGTCTCTTCCTGGATAATAGGGTTTTTGCAGACAACCGGCAGCGAGTAAAGGAAAGAGGAGGAAAAACGGAAAGAAAATTCTTAATAATTTTTCCATCTTTACCACCTTTTTACTTTTTGTTTTTAATTCGCCACCGGGAGGGAAAAATCCTCCCGGAAAATTTAATCTAGTAATTTTATCCTCTAGAGCGTAGGACAGGAATCATCTTATGGCTCCCCTTGGCTTGGCAGCCTTGTAGGTTTTATAATTGGGAAAAAAACGGGGCGCCTGTGCCTAACCTGTAGGCACAGGTGTGTTTCACGCGTACACACGCAATTGGCGCGGCGCGTACGTGCGTGATTCGGCAGTGAATAATCATGAAGGAGCAGCAAAAAAAGACGGCCGGAGAAAACCGGCCGTCTATTGTATTTGCGTCAACGGTTTAAAACAGGGCTGTCAGCCGGCAGATAAAAAAGCCGTAGGAGCCGGCGCCCGGGGGCTGATAATCATATCCTGCCTCCAGGCTGATGGAGGTAGAGAAGGCTTTTTGGACCCGCCCGCTGAAGGAGAAGTGCCCGGAAGAGTTTTCTTCCGTTGTCCGGCAGGGGTAGAGCAGCCCCGCTTTGAGCAGGAGATTCCAGCCATTCTGGAGCTTTCTGAGATACTCCCCGGCCACACCGTAGGTGTTGGGAGCAAAATTTATGGCATTCCCGTTGGTCGCCACATGGGCAAGGCGGGAGGATAAGGGGGCAAATCCCTCCTCAAACCTCCCGGCCTGGAGGGTGAGGGAGGAAAGGGCAAAATCTTTTTTCCACGCCAACAGGCCGCCGAAGGCGCCGCTCGCTTCCGGAACATGCCTTTGGTCCGGGCGGTACCAGGCCAGTTCACCCTGGAGTGCCCCTCCGGCCACTTCAGCCAGGAGGTCAACAGCCACGGCGGTATCGGCGAAGGGGATCACGGTTATACCCGCCATATAGCCCGGTTGGGGAAAAGCCAGGCGCAAAGCCAGTTCTTCCCCGGCAAGCCGGGAATAGTAACCGCCGAAATAATGGTTTTGTGACCCGGTCTGGACCACCAGGCCTTCAACCGGGTAGGAAGAGCGGTCGGCGATTAGGCCCAGGGGATCAAGGGAGAAATTGAGCCGGCCCAGATCAGCCAGGAGGTTGGACGAACGGTACCTGAGGATTGTCTCATTCAAAAAGAGGGAGAAACCGCTCAACTGCTGTGTACCATAGAAATCCTGCCCGGCAAAGGAAAGCGAGAGGTCGAAGTGCCGGTCCAAACGGGCATTGAGAAAGATCTGGAGTTCTTGCCAGAGGGCGTTGCTCCCCTTCAAAGACGGGTTTTCGCCGGGTTCTTCAGGATCAAAGATCCCGTCGTAAGTGAAATAATCCGCGGAAAAGGTGATTTTCCCCCCAAGATGAAGATGGCCCCACCGGCTTTCCAGGCTGGAAAGGCGGTTGAGGGTCTGGCTGGTTGCAGCGGCGGCAAAAGCCGGGGGGACTACAACCAGGAAGATGCCAAGGAAGAAGCTGCATACCATGCAGGCGCACATAATGCCGGTGCGCGTGGGGCGAACCTGCGGTACACGGGCGTCTCTTGCGCATCTACGCGTACCGGGATGAGTAGTCTTCCGCTGAATGGTCTTCCAAATTTTGCTACGAAAAGAGTGCGAATCCATCATGATTACTCCTCCGATCTTGTTTTGCTTTGGTTCTGTGTCCGGTTCTCTGTCCAGTGCTGCGTTTAGCTAAAAATTCT
The DNA here is from genome assembly GCA_012839115.1 of Bacillota bacterium. Taxonomy (GTDB): domain Bacteria; phylum Bacillota; class UBA4882; order UBA10575; family UBA10575; genus JAAYGG01. Next base: position 25,494 of record DUNX01000073.1, on the reverse strand, counting down.
CCGGTTATAGAAAAATACCTTCTCAAGCTGGGAAAGGAATTAATGGCAAGAAAAAGGGACGGTTAAGACCGTCCCTGGGGTGGCTGGTTATTGCTCATCATCTCTTCGGCCTTTTGGATTAAGCCCCGGACAATGAGTCCGGCTTCGCGGGTGGTGATATTGCCGTAATCATAACCTCCCTTGTCCCGCCGAATCCGGTCGGCAAATCCGAGTTCCCGGGCTATTTCGTATTTGACCTCGTCCGAGACTATACTCCGGCGGCGCGCCATAACCTCACCTCCCCTTTTTATTCTCTTCAGCCGGGGGAAGAAAAAAACAGCCAAACCCCGGGCAACAGGGGAAGCGTAGCCAAAACCACCGTTTTTCCCTGACCGGCGCAATTGCGGAGATGCGCAGATGCGCACAGGCAGAAGCGTACACACGGAGTGTGAATAGAGCCGGCAAGATGGAGGAGAATAAGAACGGTTTTTGTGGCTCTTATACCGCTGTGCCACAGAACTTTTTGAAAGGAGAGGATATGATGGAAAAAACCCCGTCTTCTGTAGAGATCCCCGCTGCCGCCGACAATGCCGAAGAAAGCATTAAGTGCCCGCAATGTGGGGCGATGTTCGGGGTCGGGTTGGCGGACGCACCCGGCCAAGAAAAAAACGGGACCTTTGTCAACTGTCCCGTTTGTCACCGGCAAATCGATCCGGCAAAAGCGGAAAAACTTGGCGCTTCTAATGAAGGTTACTAGTTGTCCGCTGGTTGGCCGCCCACCGGCGGCATATACGGCGGCGTACGCCACCAGCGTATGCCGCTACTCACTTTCTGCCTGTTTCTTTGTGAGATTCAGCAGGCCGCCGGCGCGTAAAATCTCTTTTTCCCGCTCCCCCAGGGGGAGGAAGACCCGGAACCTCCGGTTGCTGGTCTTATTCTCCACCATCAGTTCTCCGCTGTTAATTCCTTCTGCCGTGTCGGCCAGGGATAAAATATCGCCTGGCGAAATCCCTTCATAATCACCGGGATCACTGAAGACCAGGGGCAAAATCCCGCAGTTGATCAGGTTCGACCGGTGAATCCGGGCAAAAGAGCGGGCGAAAACGGCGGTGACGCCAAGGCTCATCGGGGCCAGGGCCGCATGTTCCCTGCTGGAACCCTGGCCGTAGTTCTCACCGGCAACGATAAACCCGCCGCCCTTTTCCCTGGCCCGGGCTGCGAAATCCGGGTCAATCCCGGAGAAGACATACCCGGCAATGGCCGGGATGTTGGAACGCAGGGGCAGGATCTTGGCGCCGGCCGGCATGATGTGGTCGGTGGTGATATTGGCGCCGACCTTGAGCAAGACCGGACCGGTGAGGCTCTTGGCCAGCGGGCCCCGCCGCGGCAAAGGTTTGATATTCGGCCCGCGCCGGATCGCCACCGCTGTTGGGTCGGCTGCCGGCGGGATGACCATGCTGTCGTCGATGATGAATTCGTCAGGGAGCGGAACTTCCGGGTAGGCGCCCAGGGTCCTGGGGTCGGTCAGCACCCCGGTGAGGGCGGAAGCAGCCGCCACTTCCGGGCTGGCTAGGTAGATCCGGGCGTCTTTGGTCCCGCTGCGTCCCTCGAAGTTCCGGTTGAAGGTCCGGAGGGAATTACCGCCGGAACAAGGGGCTTGTCCCATACCAATACACGGCCCGCAGGTATTCTCCAACACGCGGGCGCCGGCCGCGAGCAGATCCACGAGGGCGCCGTTTTTCGCCAGCATCAACAAGACCTGCCGCGAACCGGGGGAAATGACCAAGCTGGTCTTGGGATGGACGCTTTTTCCCTTCAAAATAGCGGCCACCCGCATCAGGTCGGTATATGAAGAGTTGGTACAACTGCCGATGGCGATCTGGTCCAAAGGAAGCGGCCCGGCTTCTGTGACCTTGCTGACGGCGTCCGGCGAATGGGGACAGGCCACCAAGGGTTCTAAAGTATTGAGGTCGATGGTGATCGTCTCGCTGTACCGGGCGTCCGGATCCGGGGCCAGCGATTGCCAGGCCTCTTCTCTTTTTTGGGCTTTCAAGAAGAGCCTGGTCTGTTCGTCACTGGGAAAAAGCGAAGTGGTCGCGCCCAGCTCCGCCCCCATATTGGTAATAGTGGCCCGTTGCGGGACGGTGAGGTTTTTTATCCCGTCGCCCCCGTACTCAAAGATCTTTCCTACGCCGCCTTTGACAGAAAGACGGCGGAGCAGTTCGAGGATAATATCTTTTGCCGTTACCCAGGGGGGTAATTCCCCGGTGAGGTTTACCCGGACGATTTCCGGCATGGTAAGGTAGAAGGGCCGGCCGGCCATGGCCACGGCCACATCCAGCCCGCCGGCGCCGAAGGCCAGCATCCCGAGGCCGCCGGCGGTGGGGGTATGGCTGTCGGAACCCAGCAGTGTAGCGCCGGGGGTGCCGAACCGTTCCAGGTGGACTTGGTGACAGATGCCGTTACCCGGGCGTGAGTAATAGATGCCGTACCGGGCGGCAATGGTCTGGAGAAACAGGTGGTCGTCGGCATTTTCAAAGCTGCTTTGGAGGGTATTGTGGTCAACATAACTTACCGAAAGTTTGGTTTTTACCCGGTCCAGTCCCAAGGCTTCAAACTGGAGATAGGCCATGGTCCCGGTGGCATCCTGGGTCAAAGTCTGGTCAATCTTTAAGGCAATTTCGTTTCCCGGCTCCATCTTCCCGGAAACCAGGTGGTTTTGGATGATTTTTTCTGCTAAAGTCAGTCCCAACGGTTTAAACCTCCATTTCGAAAAATATGGATTTTTTATTGAATTTAAGGATAAGATATAAAGATGAAGGAAATCCCCTATAAATAATGAACTATAATAAACGGGTTAATTATAAGCTAAGGCAAGCGGGTTGATTATGTTGGATACAACAGTCAGTTTAGCAAAGAACGGGGAGCATGTCAATTAAAGAGCTGCTTGTATCCTGGATACTTTTCTTTTTGGTTGGCGAATAAGATAGATACCGGCGCCGGGCGGTATCAGAAAGGACGGATGCTCTTGAAATCAGGTGACAGGATATATTTTATTGGCATTGGCGGTAACCGTCTCAGTGCTTTAGCCAAAATCTACAGTGACAGGGGATACCGTATCGCCGGTTCCGACCGGTGCCGGACAAAGGCCACACGGGAACTGGAGGCAAGGGGAATCCCGGTGGATTATGGGCATGACCCGCGGTGTATTACAAAAGATCTTGATTTGGTGGTCTATACCAATGCGGTCGGGGAGAACAACCCCCAGTTAATAAAGGCCCGTGCCGAAAAGATCCCGGTTTTGGAAGGGGCCGAGCTTTTGGGGAGACTGATGCGGGAGATGGGTGTCGGCATCGCGGTCGCGGGCACGCACGGGAAGACCACCACCACCGCTATGATCTCACTCATCTTAACCAGGAGCGGCAAAGACCCCACGGTAGAGGTGGGGGGCGAAATGAAGGAACTCCCGGGGAACCACCGGACCGGCGCTAGCCCTTATATTGTGGTTGAAGCCTGTGAATTTCGCCGTTCTTTTTTACATCTTTCCCCTAAATACGCGGTGATTACCAATGTGGACTGGGACCACCCGGATATTTTCCCCGATTCACGCATGGTGGTTGACGCCTTCCAGGAATTTATCCGTCTTTTACCGGCTGACGGCGGGTTGATTTTTTGGCGCGAGGAGAGGCATTTTCCGGAGTTGGCAGCGGTTTCCAAGGCGCCGGTAACCAGTTTCGGCTTTTCCCAGGAGGCCGATTGGTTTTTACTCCATCCGAAGGTTCGCCCGCCCCTGGGGACAGAGGCCGAACTGTTTTACCGTGGGGAATATAAAGGCCGGCTCCGGCTGCAGGTCCCAGGAGAATATAATCTATTGAACGCTCTGGCGGCATTGGCCACCGGGGTCCAGGTGGGAGTAGAAGTGGAAGAGGCCCTTGCCATTCTCGAAGAATTTCAAGGTGTCAAGCGGCGTTTTGAGATCAAAGGCGAAGTCGGGAAAATACTGGTTGTTGATGATTACGCCCATCACCCGGTGGCGATCGCCAAAGCCTTGCGGGCGGCCAGGAGCCATTTTCCCGGCCGGATCTGGTGCGTTTTCCAGCCCCACCTCTTCAGCAGGACCCGTTGTTTGTTAACAGAGTTTGCCCATGCCTTTAATGCCGCTGATATTTTGGTTTTAGCCGACATCTACCCGGCGCGGGAAAAGGACCCGGGGGATATTTCCAGCCGTATTTTAGCGGCGGAGGCCGGTAAACACCATGGGGATGTCCGGTATCTTGGGGACATGGCCTCCATCAAGGAGCATCTCCTGCAGGAAACCCTGCCCGGCGATCTCATCATCACCATGGGCGCCGGGGATATCTGGAAAGTCGGCGAGGAATACCTTCAAGAAAAGGAAGGTTTCTTTGTGGGGACAGGAACGGAAAATCTGCAGCAACAGAGGGGTTAAACCGATGGAATTTTATATCACCGGTTTTGGGAAGGGCTTTGTTTTCTGGGATGAAGATGGCTTCCTCCGGAGGATCATCCTGCCCGGGCAGAGGGGGATCACCCAAAGCGAAGTGGCGGCGGAAGCCCGGCAATGCTCAGGCGCCCACCCGTTTTTGGCGGCCTTGGAGGCATACCTGCAAGGCCGGTGCAGGAATTTGACTTTTCCCTACCGGGTGGAAGGGACCGATTTTCAACAACGGGTCTGGCGGGCTTTAACCGAAATCCCCTACGGCCAAACCCGCACCTATAAAGAGATGGCCGTGGCAGCCGGTTCGCCGGGGGCGGTACGGGCGGTGGGACAAGCCTGTGGGGCAAACCCCCTTCCCCTGCTAATTCCCTGCCACCGGGTGGTGGCCACCAGCGGCCTTGGCGGGTTTGGCGGGGGTGAACGGCTGAAAAAATACCTATTGCGTTTGGAAGGAGTTAAAATTTAGCTAAAAAAACCGGACTTCATCAGCTCCTGCGCGCACAGCGCACGCTGTCAACCAGGGAGCTTTTTTGATGAGTGCGCCAACCCGGGGGCCGCGAAGACATGCGGTTGTGGACTGTTTTGGTGAATAAAAAAAGGCCGGCAGATGTTTGGACCCGGATATCCACAGTCTGCCGGCGGTTTGGAGGGAAATAGAGGGAAAGCGCATGTGCGCGCCTACCTGGTTGGTCCTGGGGAAAAATTAGCTGGAAAGCTAAAGGTTTTTTAACTCCCTGGCCAGTTGTTGGAAGACCCGTTTTTCGCCCCTGGCCAAGGCCTCGTCTATCTCGGCCATTAGTTCTTGCCGGCGCAATTTTTTTCTTTCTTCTGCCAGGAGAAGCCGGAGTTCAAAGTCGAACTGCAAATTTTTGATTCTCTCCGATGGAATGATTAAAGCTCCTTCTTCGGAGACCTGCCAAAAAGGCCGGCACTTTTCACGATCGGGGAAGTAAAATGTGAGAAAAAGCTTGTTGCCGCTATCTGCCTCGAAGTTTTCCAGGTATTCCAGGATGGAATCGGGGTTCGAAAGGCTATCCCTAACCGTTATAAGCAAGCAGGAAGGCATGCCCGCGTTTTCACTGGAGACCACCAAAAGCGGGCGGAAAAGGGAGCCGTTTTCGATAATATGCAAAAAACCGAGGGCGGGTTTCTTCTCCAACAGGTAGGTCAGGATTTTTCGCCCACCATTGGCACGGAGAGGATAATTTTCCATGAACCACAGCATGAAGTTTTTCTTTGCCCAGGTTGTGACGGTTGATTGTTGACGCATGGCCTTTCCCCCCTTGCTTCTGCCTTGCTGCGGGCGTTATGGAGCTCTCCAATGGCGAATGATTATTTCTGGTATATATTTATTCGGTAGTTTGAAAATGAATCTTTAATTGAAAAAATTACTAGACCAATTAGATAGGCGGAGAAGAGGAGGAGTTGGCTGTGGAGAAGAACTGGCCTGAAGAAAGGGTAGAGGCTCTTGTTGCCTGGTTGGCCGGGATGATTGAAGCGGCCGGGGCGAAAGGAGCGGTTTTTGGTCTTTCCGGAGGGATTGACGCGGCGGTGGTTGGCGCCTTGTGCAAGAAGGCCTGCGGCGATGAAACCCTGGGGCTGATTCTGCCTTGTTTCAGCAGTCCCGGAGAGGTCGAAGATGCCAGGTTTGTTGCGGAAGAACTCGGCCTGCCTTACCGCCTGATCGACCTTGATGATCTGTACCTGTTGACCGCCGGGAGGCTTTCCGGGGAGGAAGTAAACGGGGCTGAACGGGAACCCTTCTTCTATAACATCAAACCGCGGCTACGGATGATCGCCTTGTACCATTGGGCGGCCCGCCTTAATTACCTGGTGGTGGGGACAAGCAACCGCAGTGAACGGATGATCGGTTATTTCACTAAATACGGGGATGGCGGGGTGGACCTTATGCCCCTGGGGAACCTGGTGAAATCCGAGGTCCGGGCCCTTGCCTGTTGTCTCGGCGTACCGGAGAGGATTATTAATAAACCGCCTTCCGCCGGGTTGTGGGAGGGGCAGACCGACGAAGGGGAACTGGGGTTGACCTACGAAGACCTGGACCGTTATTTGTTAACCGGTGAAGGCCGGCCGGAGGTCATAGAACGCCTGCGGGAAATGGAAGAAAAGACTGCGCATAAACGAAGGATGCCGCCGTTGCCGGAGGCCTGAAGTTTTTTCCGGGGTATTTCCCCCGGCGGAATATATAAAGAGTACACAGTATGAAGAGTACACAGTATGAAGAGAGTTACCCAGGAGGTATTACCGGTTTTTCCGCGAATATAGACTGGTGGCAAAGCGGCTGGGGAAAAATAAACGCGTGTGGGCGCAACAGTCAGCTTTCTTGGAGGAAACCTATGCTTTTTTTGCTCATATTTTGCTTTACCGTTCTTCCCGCGCTGGAGCTATTGCTTTTGATTGAGTTGGGTAAGGCTATCGGTACCTGGCCTACCATCCTGGTGGTGCTGGGGACCGGGGCGGCCGGGGCCTTTTTCGCAAAGACACAGGGCTTTTTCCTCTTCCACCGGATCCTGGACGAACTCCGGCACGGCAGTCTACCCGCCTGGGAAATGGTGAACGGGTTTTGCGTCCTCTTGGGGGGCATCCTCCTTATTGCCCCCGGTTTGCTGACGGATACCGCCGGTTTGTTTTTGCTGTTTCCGCCAACGCGCCGCCTGCTGGTGGAGTTAATCCGCAGGTGGTTGACGGCGAGGCTCCGCACGGCCGGTTTTTACTTCCACGTCCGCCGGTCAGGAGATTCCGGCGCCGGCCCGCAGGGGGAGGATGATGGGTGGTGACAGGCTTCGCGCCTGTATTGGTCAGTGCCTGTCTCCTGGGGGAGAAATGCCGTTATGACGGGCAAGGCAGTTCTTGCCCATTATTGCTGGAGAAACTCCGGGGCCGGCCGGTAATCGCGGCCTGCCCGGAACAACTGGGTGGTCTCGGCACACCCCGGAAACCCGCGGAGATTAGCGGTGGGGACGGGAAAGCGGTTTGGGCAGGAAAAGCCCTGGTGAAAAATGCTTGTGGGGAGGAACTGACGGAGTTCTTCCGGGAAGGGGCGGAAAAAACCTGGCGGTTGTTGTCGGAAACCGGCTGTACTGCAGCGATTTTAAAGGAGCGGAGTCCATCCTGCGGCAAGAACTTAATTTACGACGGGACTTTTCAAAAGCGGTTGCGGCCGGGTCCGGGTGTAACCACCGCCCTGCTGCTAAAGAAGGGGATCCCGGTCTATTCAGAAACAGAATGGATCTCCGGGAAGGGTGATTGGCATTGCCACGAAAAATAATAATTACAGGAGGAATTTTCCTTTTTCTCCTCCTTTTTCTCTTGATCATCAATGGGTTTTTCCGTGAAAACAGGTTACTGCTGGAGGAGAGGAATAACTGGCGGGAGAAGGCTGTTCTACTTGCCGAACGCCTGGACCGGCTGGAGACGGTGGAAGGCCTTTCGCCTTTCGGGGATACCGGCCGCCGGGAACTCTCCCTGCAAAGGATGGAAGCGGTATCTTTAGCCTTTCTACCGGAAAACCGTGTCAACTATACGTTCTCCGTGCTCGTAAAGAACCATTCCACCCGTAGGTTTAAGCCGGCTGTTGGCTTCCTGTTCCTTCTCACCCTGGCGCCCGGGGGAGAAGTCTCCGGGGCGGACTGGCGGATTGTGGAACTGCCGGCTCTGGCAGCCGGAGAAGCCAAGGAGATATTGGTGAACGGCGAGCTATCCGTGGAGGACGGGGAAGAGTTGACCGCCTATTTTGACCTACCGGGGTATGCGGCCGAACCTGTAAAGGCCCAAGTCCCGTTGAAGGAGGGTTCCGGCCTGGCTCTATTTGTTCCCGGGCCTTAAAACCGGGTTTACTAGGCCCTCCGCTGGGGAAAAAGGCTGTAAGAAGGCGGGATGCAGTAGAAATACAGCGGCGATACAGAATACGGCGGAAATGCAACGAAGAGATGCAGTTGGGATACGGCAGGGGTACGGCGGGGCTCTGTGAAGATATAGCAGGGATAGAGCGGGGCATGCGGGAAGAATGGGGGAGATTTTATTGAAAAGACCTGGAAAAGACGGATATTACCTGAACATCGCGGCGGAAGTGGCAAAACGTTCAACCTGTTTACGTCGGCATTTTGGGGCGGTGATTGTCCGGGACGACCAGATTATTAGTACCGGCTATAACGGCGCGCCGCGGGGCAGTATTAACTGCATTGATCTTGATGATTGCCCGCGCCAGCGTGCAGGGGTTCCGCCGGGTGAAAGATATGAACTCTGCCGTTCCGTCCATGCGGAGATGAATGCGATTATTCATGCATCACGCCAGGATATGCTGGGCTCCACCCTTTACGTGGCCTGCCTTGATCCGTTTACGGGTGAACGGGTTGACGGGATCAAACCTTGCAAACTCTGTACCAGAATGATTATTAACGCCGGGATTGCGTGGGTGGTAACGGGCGCCGGCGACGGGCGGGTACAACGGTATTCCGTGGCCAAATTCGTGGAAGAAGACCGGGCGGAGTGGACACCGGAGAGTATGACGGGTTATTAAAAATAAACTGTTACATTATAAATTGTTGCTGAGTAGATCATTAAATAATGCTAAAATCAAGGGTATCAGTGGTGAAAGGAGAGATATCATGAGTTACCGTATTACATTAATCCCCGGGGATGGAACAGGCCCGGAACTGGCGGCGGCCGCCCGCCGTGTGCTTGACGCCACGGGCGTGGCGATTGAATGGGAAGAACAGCAGGCCGGCGCTGATGTGATGGAGAAGGAGGGGACACCGCTGCCCGCGGCGGTCTTGGAATCGATCCGCCGGAATAAAGTGGCGTTAAAAGGCCCGATCACCACACCGATCGGTACCGGATTCCGCAGCGTGAACGTGGCGCTCCGTCACGAACTTGATCTCTTTGCCTGTGTCCGCCCGTGCAAATCCATTCCGGGTGTCCGTTCCCGCTACGCCAATGTGGACATCGTGGTCGTCAGGGAAAACACCGAAGATCTTTATGCGGGGGTTGAGTTCCCTGCCGGCTCGGAAGAAGCCCGGAAGATAATGGCGATGGCGCCTGCCGGGAAAATTAAGGAAGATGCCGCCATTTCCATTAAACCCGTCTCCCGGACCGGTAGTGAAAAAATAATCCGTTACGCCTTTGAGTATGCGAAAAAGAACAACCGGCGGAAAGTGACGGCTGTGGCCAAAGCCAATATCATGAAATATACAGACGGCCTTTTTTATCATGTGGGCCGGGAGATTGCCCGGGAATACGAAGGGGTGATCGAGTACGAAGAGGTCCTGGTGGACGCCCTCTGCATGCGTCTGGTACAGCGGCCGGAGAATTATGACGTACTTGTCCTCCCCAACCTCTACGGGGATATCATCTCCGATCTCTGTGCCGGCCTGGTCGGAGGGTTGGGGGTGGCCCCCGGGGCCAATATCGGGGATGGAGTAGCCCTTTTCGAGCCTACCCATGGTTCCGCCCCTAAATACAAAGGGATGGATAAGGTTAACCCCACGGCAATCATTCTTTCTGGAGTCATGATGCTCAGGTATCTCGGGGAAAATGAAGCCGCGGACCGGGTGGAAAAGGCGATCGCCGCGGTGATCCAAGAAGGCAAGGATGTCACCTACGACTTAAAACCCGACCGTAATGACCCCACTGCCGCGGGAACCGCCCGGATGGCCGAGGCGATCGTGGAAAAGATGAAAGCATGAAACCAGTGGTTTAATCGCCGGTTAAACCAACGGCTTTTGCGCCGGCCTCGCGCGCGCGAATTGCCCCGCCCCTGGTGATGCAGGCCGGCGCAGGATCGCCAAAACCCGTGCGTAATGGGGAATAAAGATTTGTCCTTGGGAGGAGGGTGAGCAATGATTAGAGAAGCCGACCGGATGCGGGTGGAAATCCGCCCGCAAATGCGGGGAGGAAAGGGAGAAGTCAGGATCCAACATATTTTTGAACGGGATGAGCTGAAAGGGCACAGCCGTTTACTGGGGGTTATAACCCTGGAACCCGGTTGTTCCATCGGGTTGCACGAACATAAGGATGAGGAAGAGATTTTTTATATCATCAGAGGCCACGGCCGTGTGATTGATGCCGGCCATACCTGGGCGGTCGGTCCGGGCGATGCGGTCCTGACCGGGGGCGGCGAAAACCATGCCATAGAGAACTGCGGAGCGGAACCCCTGCAATTCTTGGCGGTTATTCTTACCTACTAAGGCACGGAAGGGTTGGGAGGACCCCTCCGTGCCATTTCGCAGGAGCAAGTGGCTGAAAAAAATAAAGACCTGGGAAAAAGGAGGAACAGGCATAATGAAACCGTCTTTACGTTTTGGCACCAATATCGGGCACTGGCTCTCCCAGTCCAGCCTGGACCGGAATCATCTGGCGGTATTTTTTACCGAGGCCGATGTCGAGCAGATCGCCTCCTGGGGAATGGACCATATCCGCTTCCCGGTGGACTATGCCCTTTTTGAACATGACGGAGACCCGCTCTCCTTTTCCGAGGAGGGCCTTTCTTGGATTGACCGGGCGGTTGAGTGGACCCGCCGGGCCGGGCTGTGGATGGTTTTGGATATGCATTGCCTGCCCGGCCACCATTTCATGGTTACCGGCAGGTATAATCTGATCTGGGACCAGGATTCGCCACAACACCAGCGGGCGCTGGCGATCTGGGCGATGCTGGCCCACCGCTACCGTGGACAGGACCATGTGGTTTTGGAACTCCTGAATGAACCGGTGGCCATGTTTGACGGGGAATGGAACGAATTGGCCGCCAAGCTGCATGCGGTAATCCGTGCGCAAAACCCGGAGAGTTGGCTGATGATCCCCTCGAACTCCTGGAATAACGCGGGTAAATTCAGCTCTCTCAAGCCGGTCGATGATAACCGGGTGGTTTATACTTTCCATTTTTATGAACCGATGATCTTTACGCACCAGGGTGCGTCGTGGCTACCACAACTCGCCTGGTTGGACGGGAGAAAGGTCCCTTACCCCGGGCCGCTCACCAAGGAGCTTCTGGAGGGATTTCCCTGTAGCGATTTGGAGAGTATTTTTCATTTTCTGCAGGTAAGTGAAGATCTTCGCCCCATTTATCGACGGATGTTCGAAGTTTCCTACGGGCGGGATTTTTTGGCCGACTTTTTACAGCCGGTATTGGAGTTCAAAGAGAAAGTAGGCGCTCCCGTCTATTGCGGCGAATTCGGGGTAATCACCAAGGCGCCGGAAGAGGATCGGCTCCGCTGGTATGCCGATTTTGCCTCCCTTTGCCGCGAGAACGGGATTGGGATGGCCAATTGGAATTATAAGAGTAATGATTTTGGTTTAGTGGATAGGGTGGGCCGTGTGAATGAGCGCCTTTTGAAGATATTACAGGAATACGGGAAGGAGTAGGCACGCGGTAGGCTTAATTAACACTAGTAAACTAGTATTAAGCAAAGAAAGGCTAATGATTAATCATTAGCCTTTCTTTGCTTTAGGAGATTGAAATCTCGTTGGGCAGTTCATCAATGTCATCATGGCGATAAGGGAAATGCTTGGCCAGGGCTTCGCCGGCCCGTCGTATCCCTTCCATAAGGCCCTCGGCAAACCGGCTCTCCTTGAATTCGGCGGCCATAGCCTCTTTGGTCTCTTCCCAGAAATCCGCCGGGACTTTATTGTTGATTCCCTCATCCCCGAGGATGACAAATTTTCGCTCCTCCACCGCCAGGAAGAATAAAACGCCATTTCGTTCCCGGGTTTGGTCCATTCCTAACTCCTGAAAGACCTCTTGCGCCCTGAGGAACGGGTCTTTTCCGGCTTTTTTTTCCACATGAACCCGGAGTTCCCCGGAGGTCATTTTTTCCGCTGCCATAATCGCCTGCACAATCCGATTTTTATCATTATGGGTGAGAATCTTCAAAAAGGGCTCCCTCCTTTGTATCCGGGCCGGGCGCCGCGGTATTGCCTTAACACCCGCCGGTTTCACACGCACGCGCGCGGCCTAGTCCGGCCTCTGGCCGGTGGTCATGGGTAGTAACATTCGTTCTACCATCCGCCGCTGGCCCCGCCACCGCGAAAGCCACCGCCGCCGCCGCGGAAGCCGCCGCTGCTGCGGAAACCACCAAAACCTCCGGACGGACGGTGGCGAAAGACAACCGGGCCGAAAGTTGTCTGGGAGTAGCCCCTTCTATAGAGTCTTCTCTGGTCAAGCAGAGAGAAAAAGACGACAAACAGAACCAGGATTAACACGGGCAAGAAGGGAAGGTTCTGCCCGTCGCTCTCCGGAAAACCGCCCCCTCCCGCAGCCGGGGCATAAGAAGGGTCAACCCGGTTCATCAAATTGAGCATCGCCGCTTTAATCCCTGGATAATACTCGTCGCGCTGAAAAGCCGGGGCCAGTATCTCGCGGATCACCCGTCCCGCCCGGCCGTCGGTGATCTTCTCCTCCAGTCCGGTACCTATCTCGATCCGGATTTTCCGGTCGTCTCTTAAGATGAGCAGTAAAAGTCCATTATCCTTGCCGGCCCTTCCGGCTTTGGCTGCTTCGGCCAGTTCAAGCGAGTAGAGTTCCAAACTCGTCGCCGGGGGCAGGGAGGGGAGGATCACCACCAGGAACTGGTTGGTGGTTTTTTGATCAAAGTCCGCCAGCAAAGAAGCAAGCTCTCTCTTTTCCTCCACCCGCAGCAGGCCGGCCTGGTCCAGAACGTAGTCGTCAAAACGCAAGGCGGCAGGGTCTTGCGCGCAAGCCGGAGGGGGAAAAATCGCCGGAAGCAACAGGAAGAAAAGGAACAAGATAAATAGAACCGGGAGGAAAAGGGATGAACCGGCTAGATTCTTTTTCACAAATAACCTCTTCATCTAAAATTCCACCTTCGGCACTTCTCTGGCCGCCTCTTCGATCTGGAAGTATTCTTTTGCTTCCAAGCCCATCATCCCGGCGACGATCCGTGCGGGCAGGCGGCGAATACGGGCATTATAGGCCTTGACCGCCTCGTTATAACGGAGCCTGGCCACAGAAAGGCGGTTTTCCGTTCCGGCCAACTCATCTTGGAGGGCGGCAAAGCGTTGGTCTGCCTTCAACTCCGGGTAGGCTTCCGCAATCGCCAGGAGCCGGCCTAAAGCCGATTCCATCGCCGCCGAGGCTTGAACCTTATCGGCAACGCCCTGCGCGCCCAGGAGCCTGCTTCTGGCCTGGGCAATCTCAGTAAAGATCGCTTCTTCGTGGCTGGCGTATCCTTTGACCGTGGCCACGAGGTTCGGGATGAGGTCGGCTCTTCTTTGCAGGTTGTTCTCGATCTCCGCCCATTTCCCGTTAATTTCCTCTTCTAAAGTAATGAAGCTGTTATAATAGTAAACGTAACCAAAGACCAGAAAAAAAACAATTCCCAGAACAATAAAAAGGCCTTTATACTTTTGCATGGCTTTTCCTCCTCAAATTTAACGATTCCGCTTTTTTCTGAATTGTCAGCCAGTTTTCTTCTCTATTATAATATAATGAACCGGGTAAATAAAGAAGTATATTGCGCGGCGGGGTTGGGGGTTTACATTTTGTATCCTTTGGGGTATAATAGTTTTGGCTTGGTAGAGCCGCTATGGGCGAATAGCTCAGGGGGAGAGCACTTGCCTTACAAGCAAGGGGTCGCTGGTTCAAATCCAGCTTCGCCCACCATAAAATGATATATACGTTTGCTATAGATTTAGTAAAATCTACTTATTTTTCTAGGCTGGATAGGCCGGGGAAAGCGAGTTCCCCGGCTCTACGTATATTTGGGGATTAAACCCACCGTTCAGCGAGTTGATAAATTGCGCCCGCGAAAGGGAGCCCGGTATGTTTATATACCGGACTCTTTCTTTTTCTTATATCTCCTAGTCACCAGGAGGTATACGATCAGGGAAGAGGGGACGTTAAGCAAGCCTAAAAGCCCCCAGAGCCAGTGGTTTTCCCCCCGTTTCCGGGCATCATAAAAAATCCAGAGAGCTTGAGTGAAAGCTAACACGGCAAAGAGGAGGTATAAGTGCCAGGGAACTGGGTTCGGGTTCATTACTCATTCACCTCCCCGCGCTGGATTTCAGGGACGAAAAGAATAACGGTTGGCAGCAATAGGGCGACAATACCGTAAAAAATAGCCGCCGGTAGAAAGTAGCCGGCCTGTAAAAACCAGAGGACCCCGGTGAGAAAAGCTATTGCCGCCACTATAAAAGCCAACGCCTCTATGAACGCTGGTTTTTTACGTGCACGCGTGCTCCCGGCCAGTGCCTTCCGGGCGATCCCGGCAAAATAGATCGTGTCGGGGGTGGCAAGGCCAGCCAAAATCTCCTCCGTTTCTTCGCCAAAAGCATCAAGGGAAGATTTGAGCGGTGCGAGGGCGGAAAGGAGTTCCTCTTCGTCGCGCGCCCACGCGTGCTTTAGCCGGCCTAAACCGGATTTTTGTTTTTTCAGGCCAGTGGCCGGGCCTGGGAAAAGGCCCTTTTGGCGTTTATCCGGTTTTCTCATTTCTACAATTCCTCCTTAGCGCCCGGGGTTTTCCTGTGGGTTCCGGCGGGCTCTTCTGTCAACCGTTCCCGGAGTTGGCGTACAGCCGAATGCAACCGGGAACGGACCGTTCCCAGGGGAATTTTTAGCGCGGCGGCAATCTCCTGGTATGAGTAGTCATAGTAGTATTTCAGGATGAGGGGGATCCGTTTTTCTGCGGGCAGTTCCAGCAAAGCCCGTTTTATATCCACGGTCTCCGCTTCCGGCTGTTTTTCTAAGACGGAAAGATACCGGTCCTTTATTTTTTCTGCCGTCTTCTTCTTCCGTAGTTCGTCCCGGTAGAAGTTGGAGCCGACCGCGATTAACCAGGAGGAGAATTTCCCTTCGCCCCTGTATTTCCGGAGGTTTTTTATGGCCCGGACCATTGTTTCCTGGGTCAAGTCTTTCGCCGCCTCCGGGTCTTGGGTCAGTTTGAGAAAATACCCCAGGACTATCCGGTAATTCGCTTGGAGCAGGGCGGCCAAGGCTTCTTCCCCGTTTTTTCCCCCGGCAAAGGCCGTTTTGATTAACTCCTTCTCTCGCAACTGGACACCTGCTTTAATCCTTATTTTCGCCTCTCCCAACTGGACACCGCTCCAATCCTTATTCCGGTTTACGAAGCCAGGGTAGTAAAGAGTTTGCTGCGATCCAGGTACCGTCCGGCCCTTTTAATCAGAAAGAAATCCAGCAGCCACAAACCGGCGCCCAGGAACCAAAGGATGGTATTGCTCAGCAGGAGAACGCCGGTGACCTGCCCGGCAATCAAGGCGATGAGCGGGAGGACGGTCATGGCGCCGAGCTGGTATGCTTCCTGGAACCCTTTTACTTTCGCGGAGATAAAGACATTGAGAAAGACCGCGCCCAGGCTGAGGGCGGGGCTTACCCAGAACAGCAGGATTAGCCAGTGTGGCCTGGGGAAGATTAACCCGCCGAAGAGCCGGTAGGCGGTGAGGTTGACTGTTGTTCCGTAGAGCAAGAAAGAGAAGAAAGTAAGGAGAACGGCAGGGATAAAAGCGGCGAGGATCTTCGCCCGGAACAGGTCAGGGGCGGAGATCGGCGCCAACAATAAGCTTTCCATAGTTTTTCGTTCTTTTTCCCGGGCGAAGCTCCCGGACCCAAGGACACTGGCGGCCATTAAGGGAATGATCAGGAGAAAAGGAGCGAAAAGGTAATGAACACTGAAATAGATCATCTGTTTGTTGGTGGAACCAAAGGAAAAGATGGTCTCCCGCAGTTCCCCCGGGGGTAGTTCCTCAAGGACTTGGAGGATACTCCGTTCGCTGATATCATATTTATAGGCCGGGACAATCAACAAGCAAGGCATGATCAGTGAGAAAACTACCGGAAGCAGGAGCATCGGCAGCCATGTCTGAAAACTGCTGGTGACCGCTGTGATATCCTTTTTAATAACCGCCCGGACTTGTCTTTTTCTCATTGTTTCTCCTCCCTGATTATAAAGTAGATCGTCTCCAGATCCCGTCCGGTAATCACCGCGGAATAAACAGGGGCGACAGCCAGGATCTTCTCCAGCAGGAGCGGGACGGCGTTTTTACTCTCCAGCCGGAACCAGAGATAACCGGGGCCTTTTTTGACCACTGGAAAACCGGCGAAATCATCCCCGGAGACGGCAAGACCCGTCTCCACCTTCAGCGTTATTTCCCGCAGGTATTTTGTTTCCAACTCCACGAAGCTACCGCTTTCGAGGAGGCGCCCCTGTTCGATAAAGAGGAAACGGTGACCAAAATCTTGCACCTGCTTGAGGAGGTGGGTGGCGAGGAGGATTGTAACTCCGCACTCCCGGTTTAGCTCCTTAATGTAATTAAGTAAAGCCCGTGAACCTTCCGGATCCAGGCCGGTGGTCGGTTCATCCAGGAAAAGGATCTCCGGATTATGGAGGAGGGCCTTGGCAATCCCCAACCGTTTTTTCATCCCCGTGCTGAAAGTCCCCACTTTTTTCCGGGCCGCTCCCGCCAGGCCGAATTCCGACAATAACCTCTCAGCCTGCCGCACCGGTTCGGGAACCCCGTAAAGTTCGGCAAAGAAAAGGAGATTATCACGGGCGGTCATATGTTCATAGAGTCCGGCGGATTCCGTCAGCACCCCGCATCTTTTGCGGACCTCGTCGCCGGCGGAGACCGGGTCAAACCCGGCAACGCTCATCCGTCCCGTATCCGGATAGAGGACGCCGTTAAGCAGGCGAATGGTAGTGGTTTTTCCCGCGCCATTGGGGCCCAAAATGCCAATAATCTCACCCTTCTGCACGGAAAAAGAGAGATTATCAATGACTTGTACTCCGGGGAGAAAGGCCTTGTTCACCTTCTCCATACTAATAATTGGTTTGTCCATGCTTTCACCTCTCACTAATAAGACGGGGCGGGGGGGAAAAAAGTTCATTTCTATATATTGTATCATAAATCCAGGTTCAGTATTGAGTCCCGGTATCTCCGTCCTGGTGGTGTTTTCGGAATGGCCCTGTTTTTAAGTTGGCATTGTTCTCTATTGTGTCTTCCCTTTACTATTTCCTTTTTTTTTAGTACAATTAGAATAAAATGAATTGGAGAGAGGTGCTTGTTTTGAAGAGGAACATTACTCTGGTTTTTTTCGCCGTACTTATTATGGTTTTGGCGTTTTCCGGGTGCAAAAAAGACGACGCAGATGTGGATAATTCCTGGAAGCAAGTAAAAGCAAAAGGCGAATTCGTCTTGGGGCTCGACGACAGCTTTCCGCCGATGGGCTTCAGGGATGAAAACGGGGAGATTGTCGGTTTCGATATCGACCTTGCCAAGGAAGTCTGCTCCCGCCTGAAGATCAAACTGGTACTACAGCCGATTAACTGGAGCGCTAAGGAACAGGAACTTAACACAAAAAATATTGATTGTATCTGGAACGGCTTGACGATTACACCGGAACGGGAAGAGGTTATCCTTTTCACCAAGCCTTACATGAAAAACCGTCAGGTTCTGGTGGTTAGAGCTGATAGCGACTACGCCGCGCTCGCCGATTTTACCGGTAAGAAATTGGGGATTCAGGCCGGGTCCAGCGCCAATGATGCCCTGGACAATGCAGCAGAGTTCAAGGCCTCTCTGGGCGAAGTTGTTGCCTTTGATGACAACATGACCGCCCTGATGGACCTGGAACAGGGCGGCATCGATGTGGTGCTGATGGACGAGATTGTCGCCCGCTTTTATATCCAGCAACGCAGCAAGAACTATAAGGTGCTCGATGAGGCGTTGGCTGGTGAGGAGTACGGTATTGGTTTCCGCAAAGAAGACTGGGAATTGATGGAAAAATTTGAAGAGACCCTGATTGCCATGGCTGAAGACGGGACAATGGCCGCCATTTCCCAGCGGTGGTTTGGCGAAGATATTACGATCATAGACGAATAAACCAACGGTTACGAGGTTTTTTCTTGCATACGTACGACCGGAAAAGGGTTGTGAGTTTCCGTAGATACGGCTGGGTCTCATAACCCTTTTCCTCTGAAAGACCGGCCTTTAAAGGAGATTTTGCCATGTCCGCTTTTCAAGTGCCACCAAGCCTTATAAAATTAGTGACGCTCCTTTTCAACGGTGTACTGACTTCGCTGGAAATTTTCTTTTTGACGCTCCTTTTTTCCCTGCCTTTGGGCTTACTGACTGCGCTCGGGAGAATGTCGTCGCAAAAATGGGTCAATTATCCCATAAGACTATATATCCTGATCATGCGGGGTACGCCCTTGTTGCTGCAATTAATCTTTATCTATTATTTTCCTTTCTATCTGATGCCGGAGGGTCTTAAATTCAGGCTGCCCCGCTTTACCGCGGCGATTATCGCTTTTGTCGTGAATTATGCGGCTTATTTTGCCGAGATTTACCGCGGGGGGATCGAATCGATCCCCATCGGACAGTATGAAGCCGCTGCTGTTCTCGGTTTTACCAGGACACAGACGTTTTTCAAGATCATCTTGCCGCAGGTGATCAAGAGGATTCTGCCGCCGGTCAGTAATGAGGTAATAACCCTGGTAAAAGATACGGCTTTGGTCAATATTCTTGGGGTTACCGAGCTTTTCCGTGCCGCCAAGAACGAAGCCAACCGGACTTTCTCGACGACGCCCCTCTTTACTGCCGGATTATTTTACCTCTTCCTTAATTGGATCGTGACAAAAGTCTTTGAAAAAGCCGAGAAAAAACTGGGTTATTACCGGTAGGAGGCGTGCGCTATGCAAATTCTCAAGGTGGAAAACCTTTATAAGAGTTTTGCCGGAAGCGGCGAGGTGGTTACTGACGTCTCCTTTGAGATCAATGAGGGGGAAGTAATCGCTGTTATCGGGCCCTCCGGCTCCGGGAAAAGCACCTTACTACGCTGCCTGACCCTTTTGGAAAGGATCGACCACGGCACGATCAAGGTGGCCGGGGAGACCATGGTCGAAACCACTCCGCAGGGCCGTGTGGTCTACGCCTCCGAAGAGCAGTTGCGGAAGATCCGTTTACGTCTGGGCATGGTTTTTCAAAACTTCAATCTCTTCCCCCATTTTTCTGTAATGCGTAATATTACCGAAGCCCCCATCCATGTGCGGGGCCTGTCGCCGGCGGAAGCCGGGGAAGAGGCGGAAAAACTCTTGGCAAAGATTGGCCTGACTGATAAGGCCGATGCTTACCCCTATCAACTCTCCGGCGGCCAGAGCCAACGGGTGGCGATCGCCAGGGCTTTGGCGATGAAACCGGATATCCTCTTTTTTGACGAGCCCACCTCCGCCCTGGATCCCGAGTTAACCGGTGAGGTGCTGAAGGTCATCCGGCAACTGGCAGCCGAGCGCATGACCATGCTGGTGGTCACCCACGAAATGGCTTTTGCCCGTGATGTGGCCGACCGGGTGATCTTTATGGATAAAGGACAGGTTGTCGAAGAAGGCACCGCAAAACAGATCTTCGGCGATCCCGAGAATGAACGGACCAGGAATTTCTTGCGGAACTTCAGTGCCAACCACAAATTGGGTTGACTTGCGGCCGGCAGCAATTACCAGCGGTTGGGCCCAAACCTTTTTTCTGCGGCAACGTTATAATTGAGCAGGAGAATTGCGTAGGCACGCCGGAAACCAAATGGCAACGGCGGCTGTACCTGTCCTGCCTGACGCAGACATGCAGAACAAAGGAGGCGCCGGTATGCGACAGCGCGTATTCATCTTTTTCATCCTTGTCCTGGGCCTTGTTTTGGCGGGTTTTGTTTTAAATAACCATCTGCAGACAGCCAGGGAAAAAGAGATTATAACCGGATTTGCCGTTCTTATAGCCGGTGAGGATCCTACTGTGGCACAGGTGGTAGCATATGTGGATGAATATATAGAGGCCGTTACCAAGGAAAACGCGGCAACCATGGTGCTTGGGCTGGAACAGGTGCAACAGGCAAACCTGGCCCAGTGGCAACAGCGGTATGAAGATGAAGATCTACAGAGAAATCTATGGCAGATTTATGGTGACCGATGGTCACCGCAGGAAATCATCAAGCGCGCGCAGGCGCGTACTGCGGATGGGAAGTTACTGGAGTTATTACAGGAGACCATAGAAAACGGGTATAAGGTGGAGACCGCGGAAGGCCAGTATTTCCCGGTTATTGATTATACCTTTTACCGGAGGTACCATGAGGCCGTTCCCCCGGAGGTGGCCGCTTACCTTGAACTCATGGCGGTCGAGTCGGAGGATCCTCCGGTGAAGGACGCTGCGTTGATGATCGGGTGGGATGAGATCCTCCGCCGGGCTGCCAACCAGGAACGGTTCCTGCGCATTCAAGGCGCCCAGGTACGCGGCAGAGGGGCCGGCGACGTGGAGGGGTGCAGGGCTTACAGAACCGCAATAGTCCAGGCAGTCAGGGGGTTGCTCAAACGCTATCTCGGGTTTGCTTTGTATGGCTGTAATAACACCCCCCTCTTCGACTACTGGACGAAGGAGATGGACCCTGAAGCCCGGCGGGCCTATGCGGAATACCTGTCGCACGCGGAGGATGGCGAGTTTTCCACGCAGATAAAAGCCTATTTGGACGTACTGGCGGAGAATGATTACCGCTTAACACCTGCGGTGGATGCTTACAGGAAACAGGTTTTTTCTACGTGGTAAAAATGTCCGCGCTTACGTATAGTGATTTTTGCATGCGTGGACAACTCCGCGCCGGAAAGAGAGAGTTGCTGATCTCCGGGCCGACGCGGGCGGGCGGGTGAAAAATGGTTAAGAGTCGAGAGTATAGGAGAATTGGCAACAAAAAAGAGGCATTCCACATTGGAGCCTCTTTTTTAGAGCGCGCGTGTACGTACGTGCACATGCCTATAATTAGTACAGTACACGTGCAGATTCGCACGCGAATCCTATTGAAACAGAACCGTCTCTGTTATGCCCGTTAACTTTGTGATACCGGGATACAAATCCTCCGTCCGATTTGCAGACTGTTGGGATCAATCCCGGGGTTGGCGAGAATAATCGCATTAACAGTGGTACCGAAGCGTTGGGCCAAGGCGAAGAGCGTATCGCCGGCCCGGATCGTGTAGATGGTGCCATTGGGGCATTCGACCGGCGGCGGTACCGGGATACAGATTTGCTGTCCAATCTGCAGCCTGTTCGGGTCCACCCCCGGGTTGACGTCAATTATCGCCTGTACGGTGGTGTTAAAGCGGTTGGCGAGACTGAAGAAGGTATCGCCGGCTCTAATCGTATAGATGAAACCGCCCGGGCAGAACCCCGGCCCCGGCATCGGAGCGGGAACACAGATCTGCTGCCCGATCTGGAGTCTGTCCGGATCCACATTGGGGTTTGCGGCAATCAGGGCACTAACAGTGATCCCGAAACGCCGGGCAATACTGAAGAAGGTGTCGCCGGCCCTGATCGTGTAAAGGAAGCCTCCCGGGCACTCTCCGGGCGTTGGCGCCACCGGGATACAGATCTGCTGACCGATTTGGAGGTTATTGGGGTCAACACCCGGGTTGGCGTTCATGATCGCCTGTACAGTAGTGTTAAAACGGGCAGCAAGACCGAAGAAGGTGTCCCCGGGGCGGATCGTGTAAACAGTACCATCGGGACATGGGACCTGAGAAGAAAAAACATTATTCAAAATACATCATCCCTCCTTATAAAGCCATGTATTAACATATGTAGATCATGACGCGGAGGGGCGGGCCGTAAGGCAGAATTTCATGATAAATAATAATAAAGTGGGGGAGTAATGTTGGATTACAAGGCAAAAATCAGAGAGTACATAAAACTCAACAATTTCCAGGCTGAACATTTTGAATTTGCAGCATCTTGCCACACCGTTGAAGAGGCGGCAAAAGCCGTCAATGCTTCCATTGACGAGCTTGTTAAAAATGTCTGCTTGATCAGTGAGGACGGTCGTTTGGTCGTGGCCATTGTCAAAGGGGAAGACCGGGTAAGCACTTCGCGGGTGGGGAAAATCTTAAAGAGCGAACGGCCGCGTTTGGCCAATGCGGATGAGATATTGAGATATACTGGATACCCGGCAGGCGGGGTCCCTTCTTTCGGGTACCCGGCGGTTTTTTTAATCGATCCAAAGGTGACAGAATCAGCTTATGTCTATACGGGGGGAGGAACACCCAACTCGTTGGTGAAAATCAGCACGGCTGAGCTTTTAAGGGCCAATCAAGGGCAGGTTGTCCGGGTAAGAAAGTAACCGCGTACCCAGTTTTTAAATTATCACTTAACCAGCGGAATAAAGGCGCCGTACCCTTCCTTCTCCATTTCGGCAAGGGGAATAAAGCGCAGTGCCGCGCTGTTGATGCAGAAACGTTGGCCGCCCTTTTCCGGCGGGCCGTCATCAAAGACATGACCGAGGTGGGAATCGCCGATCCTGCTGCGCACCTCGACCCGTTCCCTACCGCCGCTGAAGTCCTCCCGGCAGGTCACTGCCCCGGGGTCAATGGGCCGGGTGAAGCTGGGCCAACCCGTACCCGAAGCAAATTTATCTTTCGAACTGAAGAGGGGTTCGCCGGTAACCACATCCACATAGAGGCCAGGTTCATAGTTATCCCAGTAGGGGTTGGCAAAGGGCGGTTCGGTCCGGTCGCGCTGGGTCACGTCATACTGCAGGGCGGTGAGGTTCTTCTTAATTTCTTCCGGCGTAGGTTTCCGGTAATTGGCAGGAGGGGATACGTCGCAAGCTGCCAGGCTGAGGTCCACGTGGCAATATGCGCCCGGGTTTTTCTCCAAATATTTCTGGTGGTACTCCTCGGCCGGGTAGAAGTTGGTCAGAGGCAACACCTCGGTGGCCACCGGCTTTTGGTATTGCTTTTGCACCCTGGCGAGGACGGAACGGATGACCGGAAGGTCCTCCGGGTCCCGGTAGTAGATACCGGAACGGTACTGAGGGCCGACGTCGTTTCCCTGGCGGTTGCGGGTGGTGGGGTCAATGATCCGGAAAAAATGATGAAGAAGTTGGGTCAAACTTACCACTTGCGGGTTATATTCGACATGGACGGTTTCCGCATGCCCGGTCCTGCCGGAACAGACCTGTTCATAGGTGGGGTTTTCCGTCTTGCCGTTGGCGTAACCGGCGGTTGTTGCCACTACGCCGCGGATCCGGGAGAAATAGGCCTCCACACCCCAAAAACACCCCCCGGCCAGCCAGATTTCTTTGCGGGCTTCGCCTTTATCACCGGTTGTCTT
This sequence comes from Bacillota bacterium, assembly GCA_012839115.1. Classification (GTDB taxonomy): domain Bacteria; phylum Bacillota; class UBA4882; order UBA10575; family UBA10575; genus JAAYGG01. The sequence continues at coordinate 1,940 of DUNX01000073.1, read as the reverse complement.
GTTGGGGTTTGCCGGTGAGGTTTGCGCCAAGGTACTCATCCTTTTCCTTCTATCCTTAGTCTATTCTTATCTATTCTCTCCTTTGCCGGGCGGTATCATGTACGGGCAGTCCTGCACCCGCCTGCCCGGCAGCGCTTGTCCGTGCCAAAACCAGGGCATTATGAAGGGCGGGCTTGCACCCTCCCGGTATCGCTTATCCGTGCCAAAACCGGTCCATGCCCCCGGGTCGATTGGCGGGAATTTACTGCCCTTATCCGGGGTATCCGGCGATCGCCTGCCCCAGTCTTTTGATTCCTTCTTCAATCATGGCCGGCTTAATGTCGGAGAAGGAAAGCCGCAGGTAGGAGTAGCCGTCTTGGGGGTCGGCGAAGAATGCGGTTCCCGGTACAAAGGCCACCTTCTCTTCGGCAATCGTTTTTGCCAGTAACTCCTTGCTGTTCAAACCGGCCGGCAGTTTTACCCAGAAAAAGAAGCCGCCCCGCGGCGTAAACCAGGAGGTTTCCGCCGGGAAGTACTTGTCCAGTGCCGTGCCCATGGCTTCCAGCCGTTCACGGTAAAATGGTTGTACCCGGCGGGCCTGGGTCTCAACCAGTCCTTTTTCCCCGGCCCGGGTGATGACCAATTGCCCGATGGTACTGGACGCCAGATCCGCGTCTTGTTTGGCCCGGCTTAGCAGGTCAATGAAGGGGCGGGGAGCACAGACCCAGGCTACGCGCAACCCGGGAACAAAAAACTTGGAAAAGGAGCCGAGCAGGATCACCCGGTTTTCCTGGTCATATTCTTTAATGAAGTCCAGGCGTTCTTCGTAATAATTTAACTCACTGTAGGGGGTGTCCTCCAGAATATAAAAATTGTACTTTCCGGCCAGGTCCAGGATTTTTCTTCTCTTTTCCGCCGAAAGACGGGCCCCGGAAGGATTGGAATAATCGGGGACCAGGTAGATGTATTTTACCGGCCGGCCTTCGCTTACGATCTTTTTAACCGTCTCTTCCAGGCAGTCGATGCTAATCCCATCTTCTTCCATATCGATACCGGTAACCCGGGCTTGGTAACACTTGAGGGCGCCAATCCCGCCGACATAGCCCGGTTTTTCCACCAGCACCGGGTCGCCGGGGTCCACCAGAACCTTGGCGATTAGATCCAAAGCCTGTTGGGACCCGCTGGTGATGATGAGCTCTTCCCGGCTGGTTTTAACTCCCCGCCGGGAAAGGAATTCCACGATGTAATCCTTGAGGTCAATGCGCCCTTCAGTGCTGCTGTATTGAAAAACCTGCCGGGGCTCATCCGCGAGAAGCTCGCGGATGATTTCTTTAAGTTCCTCCAGGGGGAAAATATCCGGAGAAGGGATACCCCCGGCAAAGGAGATAATATCATCCCTGCCCACCAACCGCATCAGATCTCCCAATTCGCCCCCGGCCATTGTGCCGACTCGCTCCGCATAATACTCCTTCACGGCTGCACCCTCCTTAACCAAGTCCATGTCAAAGCTATTATTACTATTATTGCCATTGTAATACAAGCCCGTGATTTTCGCAAGTTGAAAGAGGGGGACAGGTAAATTGTTTGGCCATTCTTTACCTTATTTTTACCGGCTTTACCAACAGGGTTGAAAAGGAATAGGAGGACTCTAAAGGAAAACCCCGGAAAAACACGAATAATCATGGTAAGCGACTGGTTGAGGCAGGCGGTAACGCCGGGCCGGGGCGCACCGGTCGCAGGCAAGCGGATGTTACGAGCGGTGTGAATCCGGAGGATGAGGAATGAATACGGAAGATGAGGAGTGAATCGGGAAAATGAGAAAAGTGGCTTTCTTTTTGGCCGGCGTCGGCCTTCTCCTCACAATCCTGGTGGTTACCGGTTTTCATTGGCCGGTCACACCGGTTATTACGGTCAGTGATGGCCTCCCCATTGCCGGGGTAAGAGTGGAGGAGGCCCCGGCG
>DUNX01000129.1 GCA_012839115.1 Bacillota bacterium | reverse complement strand
TATTCCACTTATTGAATATCCTTGATTTTGAAAAATAATATCTTCTTCTAATATCTACAAATACACTTATATCATTTAATTGCTTCTTAAGAGATTCTATATCTATACCATTTTCGTTTTTCCCATATTGATAACTTTTTTGCTCTTCCTTTATATTCAGGCCATTTAAATATTCCAACAATTCTTCTTTAATTAAATACGAGTCCTGGACACCTTTAAATATCTGTATCTCTAATTTTTTATATAAAATTTCCTCTATACCATATAGATATTCAATGGCAAATAACTCGTCCACTTCCATTTCATTAAGTACATTAATCATATATTTTTCAGAGACTTTTTTAGAGTATTCAATAAATCTGTCTTTATAAATTTCATGATTAGCCCATGTTTCAAGAAGTTGAACACGATTCATTATTTTATTTTTATTTGATAATTCAATCCCAAAAGGACTTATATCTTTATTTCTGCTTTTCTGTATCAACTCACTTTGAAATAGACTCTCAACTATGTACTCAACAACCTTATCTTTAGAACCAAAATTAGATACATTAATTCCATATTCCAATGAGAGAAACTCAAAAAATTTATCTTTAATCTTTGCCTCTTCAAGAATAGATTCATACCTATTTGTTTCACAAATATATTTAAGAATCGTATACTCTTTACTAATATCAACATATCCAAAGCCACTAGTTAAGACAATGTCATCTAATGTTTCTTGATCAAGACTTCTAATAACACTTTCAGGTATTATATCCCATAGTCTTTTTAGTATATTTAATCGTTCCTCTAGTGTTGATAGGTCAAATTGTCCAAAATCTATTTTGTAATATCTTTCTAAGATTTCTTTTACTGATGCAATATATGTTTCTCCGAAAAATTCAAACTCAGTTAAAAATCCCTGTTTATTTTTCACATTAGAATATATAAGCCATTTTTTCGATAGTTCACAATCGGCTAGTAGTATTTTATAGCGGAGTTCAATAAAACTGCCTTCGTAGGCAATTTTATTGACTCCATTTTCATCAAATAGATCAAACTCTTGTAAAAATTTATTCTCGTAATCATACCAAATAACGATATTTGAATTTTTAAATTTATCATTAATGTCTGCTTGAATCAATCTATAAAATGGTGTTTTCATTGCTTTTCTACCTCATTATAGTAGTCTTCTCTTTCTTTCTCTGTAGACACAGGGCTCGATAATATTGTTTCTATAGGTATAATATTGTACAGTACTCCTTCATCCACATTAGGCTTATATGGCAATATTTCCATTATTCTTTTATCTAAGATGTTCAGATCTTCTAATTTTGCTTCTAAGTCGCTACACTTATCTTTAAAGTCTTTTTCTTTACTTTTATCGCCTTTAGTCCTGGCCTCAATTAACTGATTAGTATAGTACTTTAAGTCATCTTCGTATCTATCTATCATTTGTTTAAGATAGATACTCTTAACCTTATACAACGTATCATCATCAAATTTATGGTAATAAACATAGCAATTAAATGTTTTCTTAGGGCTACAAATATGCCAATATATAGGTCGTTTTTTATATTTACTTGCATGATCATCAAAAAACTGTTTTATTATATATTCTTCAATTGATATTTCTAATACTCCTTCTATACTTTCAATTATAGTATCTGTTTCCTCCTCACCAAATGATACTGATATACACTCATAAATCCTCTCTACAATATCTCTTTCCAGATATATTGTAGAATTCAGTGGCATAATTCCATCATCACTTATAGTAATACCATTGAATTTCCATCTTCCAAATATACATCCAACAAAGTAAGATATTAAGTTACAGACTACTTCCTTTTTTTCTATATCAGTGATTATTTTATTCGATAACTTGAGATATGCAATCCTACTTTCTTTAGCATTTATTTTTTTAGAAATTAAATTAATATCCCCAAATTCTCTTATCTGTTCTATTATTTGTTCATCACTATATTCATTTAAGTTTTCAATTAATTCAATATCATTATTATCTAGCCCATATAACTTGTAAAAGATATCGTCATTTAAATCAATTTTTTTTAAATAATCTAGTTTCAGTTTTGTCATATGTAGAACGCTTTTTTCTAAATAAAATTCTCCAATTTCTACCAAATAGTCACGTTCGAATAATTTGTCTGTTTCATCATATTTTAGAAAACTCTTCTTCAAATCTATGATTTGCTTTACATTATCTGTAACTTGCTCGACTATACCTTCTTCAAATATAAAAGGTAATCTATGAATATCATTGTTTTTAAAATTTATTGTAGGATTAAATAAATTTAAATAATAATTAACAAGTTTTGTATTTAAAAAACCTAATAAATAATAAACATCAATTTGCTTACAATTTATAAAAGATCCTCCTGAGTCGAATATAAATCCTTCAGGTAGATATCTTACTGCAAATCTTTGACTATTTACACCTGAAAAAGTCAAGCCCTCTTTAAAAAACAAATCTTGATTCATTAACCTACACCCAGGATGTTTTTTCATTTCTTCAGGATTCCACCATACTACATGCTCTTGTGCACCATAAAACCTTGTAGCACCTCCCCCTTTAGCATAAGGAACGAATTTTTTACCACATTCATCTCTAATTTCCCACCAGTATCTTACAAATTTAGCGTTTTTACCTGTGTTTATGCCTGTTTTAGCCTCTGCATTTGGATATAACGGCTGGGCACCTGATAAAATATCCATTAATTTTTCAGGAATCCAATAAATAATTGGTGAACCTTCAATTTTTTTGAAAAAGGTTTGTTTGACATTAAAAAACCTGTTTTGCTGGCACTTTCCTCTTTCAATTTCCTTTAATACTATTTTTTTATCAGCAGAAGTATTTATATCATTTAATTTAACATAAACACCTTTACTATTTTCTAATACGTGACTTTTTTCAAATATAAACATACATGTACTAACCTTTTGTCCAGATATCTCCTCAAAGGCAAATGGTCCAAGATGAACTAAACTTTTTACTGTAATAGTATCTAACAAATATTCTCTTAACTTACTGTAGGAAGAAATAAACATAAAAGATTCTTGTGTAATCATACCTGATATTCCATTGGTAGTTAAAAATTGGAGACATCTAATTATAAATGCACTGTATAGATCATTTTCATAGCCCTTATAATTTGCATTGATAAAATCTTTAAGTTTATCATTCATATTCTTTTTTCCCATATATGGAGGATTAGTTACAACCACATCATATTGTTTCATAAATATATCTACTAATTTAACTGATTTTTTTGCTTCGCTAGCGAACAATTGCCTTGATATATCATTTGCTTTAATAGCCTCACTATATATGGCATCTAAACTTATCATTAATTCTCTTTCTTCTTTTGTAAAATCTCTTTGAGATTTATACTCTGAAAAAGAAGTCTCTTCTTCTTTTTCTACTAATAGATTTTGTTGCCCTTTAGTTTGTTTTTTCTTAGTCCTCTTTGCCTTACTTAATTCTTTCTTAGCAATTCTATTTATGTATTCTTCAAATAATGGGAACAATTTTCTTTCAGGTTGGATAAGACTTCCCTTAAGTCTAACATCTTTGAACTCCTCATAAATAATTTCTATCATTTTTAATATAGTCTTATTATTTTTATGTTTTTCTTTTAATTCTTCTAGTCTGTTTCCATTTAAAAGAATAGAATCGGCACATACTAAATTAACCGAAAGTTTGTCCTTTGTGTTTGTATCAAAACCATTTTCTTTTAAAGACGACTTAACCTTTATAAATAAAATTAAACTAGTCAACTGAACTGCTCTTAAATCTATATCTATTCCGTATATATTATTTTCAAGTATTTTATACGGTATCTCTTCTTTTGTATATATACCTTCTTCTACATACATCTCATAAAACAAGTCAAAAGCCTTTACCAAAAAATGACCGCTCCCGCAACAAGGGTCTAATAGTTTAATGTCTTCCACCTTTTTATTCTCTCGTTTACCTTGTTTTATTCCATCCCATAATGAACCTAATGAATTATCTACTATCCAATCAACTATCCAATCTGGCGTAAATAATTGAGTTGCAGCAGGAATATCTTCTACTTTGATTTTTTGTTTTTTATTGTAAAGTCTGTCAAATACATCGTCTTTTTCTTTATCATTAAAATATTGATAAATCCAACCTATAATTTCATCTTGTCTCCAGGACTCTACATCAATATTTGAACATAAAAGTTCTATTACTTTTAATAAACTTGTACTTGATGGAGTAACAAAGGAGTATTCATCCTCCGTGCTAAACAAAATCTTTATCTCCTCACTAATCTCATTAAACATTATATTTAAAAGGTATCCCAATCCACTATCCGTTTCATACTTACAAAACTCTCTAGCAACTTCGTAAAATCTTGAACTAATAAACGATTTATTACCATATTCACTTCTAGGCATTAGAATCTCATCAATAAGGCCTCTGACCTCCATAACCCTGAGCGCCGCTAAACGATTTAGATAGGTGTAAGATACCTCCTTTATATATTCCATAACTGCTTTATCTTTCTTATATCCGCCTTTTTCAAGTTTTTCAATTGCCTTTTCTATATTTTTTCTATTATTCTCTTGTTCCTCTGTTAAGTTTCTTAAATCCCTTAAATTAATCCAGTCTTTGTCTATATAAATACCGTAATTTATTAAAACTTGTTCTATATCCTTTTCTAATATGTCCCGACACTCTAGAATAGTAGATTTGATAGCCTTCTTCTGTTCTGC
>DUNX01000072.1 GCA_012839115.1 Bacillota bacterium | reverse complement strand
CAGTATGTGGGGGACTCCAGCGTTGATATTACCCAGGACGGTTACCCCATGGGTTACCTGGACGGTTTTACCATCGATAAAAACGGACGGGTGGTCGGGGTCTTCAGTAACGGTTTGACCAGAAATATTGCCCAGGTGGCGGTGGCCACCGTTAACAACCCCGCCGGACTGGAACGGGTCGGTGAAACCATGTTCCGGGTCTCCAGCAACTCGGGGACTGTGCGGATTAACCCGGCCGGGGTCGGGGGCAGCGGTTCGATTACCCCCGGCGCCCTGGAAATGTCCAATGTCGATCTTTCGCAGGAATTTACCGATATGATCGTCACCCAACGGGGTTTCCAGGCCAATTCCAGGATAATTACCACTTCCGACGAGATGCTCCAGGAATTGGTCTCCCTGAAACGGTAGTAATGGTGTAGCCTGGTAACGGCGGGGGGGAATAAACCCTCCCCTGCCGTTACCGGCAGGAAGCCGTGGCGTGTAGCCATGGCAGCGCCATCCCCGGCAGTGAATGACAGGCAGGGCGCTGCCGGCGCACGCGCGCGAAACCGCTTCTTAAGGAGTTGACCGGTATGATCCAGGTCACCAGGTTGAATGGGAAGAGATTTTGGGTTAACCCCCACCTTATTGAATTTATGGAAGAAACACCGGATACAGTAGTCTCGCTAATGACAGGGAAAAAAGTTGTTGTCCGGGAAAAGGCCGAGAAGATTTTGGAGGAGATTATTCTTTACCGCCGCCGGTTAATGGACGGCGGGAATGAAGTCGTCCCAATAGAAATCCGAGGTGAATAGGATGGATTTATCTACTGTTATTGGCATTGTTGCGGGAGTCCTACTTTTAGGGATCGGGATGGCGTCGGGTGGCAGCCTTTCCACCTTTTGGAACCCACCCTCGATCGCCATCACCCTGGGCGGGTCCTTTGCTGCGATGCTGATCAATTTCCCCCTGAGCCAGTTTGTGAAGGCTTGGAGAGCAGTGCGGTGGGCCTTTTTTGACCGCACCTTTTCCCCGGAAAGGATCATCAACAGCCTGGTGGGGTTTGCGGAAAAAGCCCGCAGGGAAGGGTTGTTGGCCTTGGAGGACGATGTTTCCGATGAGGACGCGTTTTTGAAGAAGGGGATCCAATTGGTGGTGGACGGTACCGATCCCGAACTGGTTAAAAGCATCATGGATATTGAGATCAGTTTTTTGGAGAACCGGCACAGGAGTAACCAGATGTTCTTTGAGACTTGGGGTTCTGTGGCGCCAGCCTTCGGGATGGCCGGTACGCTGATCGGCCTGATTCAGATGTTAAGAAGTATGGGTGAAGATCTGGGCGCACTGGGACCGGCGATGGCCGTCGCTTTGATTACCACCTTGTACGGGGTAATCCTGGCCTACCTGATTTTTATCCCCCTTGCCGGGAAGTTGAAGATCCGTAGTAGCGAAGAGATTATTATCCGCCAGGTGATGGTGGAAGGGATCCTTTCTATCCAGGCCGGAGAGAACCCCAGAATTGTCGAGGAGAAGCTTAAATCCTTCCTCGCCCCTGCCCAGCGGGAAGGTGTGGGCAGGCAACGGCGGCAAGAAGGGCTGGACCAACAAGGAGTGGGAGTAAATGTCTAGGCGGCAGAGGAAGGAAGAGGAACAACCGAAGGGAAGTCCCCTCTGGATGACTACCTATAGCGATATGGTCACTTTGCTTTTGACCTTTTTTGTGATGCTCTTTGCCTTTTCTGAGGTGGACAAGGCGAAATATGACCAGATCGCCGAGTCCCTCCGGGGCGCACTCAAAGGTATGCCAAGTGTCCTGGAAAGGCCGCAAGGGGATATTTCCATCCTGGATCCGATTCCCATTGTTACCCCGGAATTTGAAAGCCTTTATGAATCTTTTCATGAATTATTGGGCGATGAGGAACTGGCCGGGGCGACCGATATTTATATGGACGAACGGGGACTGGTGGTCAGTTTTAAAGAGCAACTCTTCTTTGACATCGGATCAATAGAGATTAAGCCCGGCGCCCGCACTCTCCTGCGCCGGGTCGGCGAGATTTTAGCCCGGGGGGAAAACCAAATCCGGGTGGAGGGTCATACCTGTGATTTGCCCATCCGGAACGAGCGCTTCCCTTCCAACTGGGAACTTTCTGTCGGTAGGGCCACCAATGTCGCCAGGTTTCTCATTGAAGAGGCGGGCATTGCCCCCGTCCGGCTGGCGGCAACCGGATATGCGGAATTCCGGCCAGTGGCGCCGAATGATTCGGAAGAAAACAGGACCAAGAACCGGCGCGTGGACATCGTACTTCTTTCACTGGATACAAAATAGGAACGCGCGGGCGACGCGCGCGCGAAAACCCTTTAGAAGTGAGGAGGGAGAAAATGGCCGAGGAGAATGGGAAAAAAGAGAAATCTAAATTTAAGTTCAATCAGTTGTTTACGACAATAATTGTGGTTTTGGCTGTCTTTTTTGCCGCGGTTTTCGCTGCCACCATATTCTTTATCAAGGTGGTCTTGCCCCAGAGAAGCGAGTACATGATGTTAAGCGAGGCCAACCAGGTAAAGTATATGGTACCGTTGGGCGAAGATCTTGTGGTTAACCTGGCCGACCCATCCGGGCGCCGGTTTATCAGGGTGAACCTGACTTTGGTGACGGATACCGAAGAGACCCAGGCAGAAATCCTCAGACGCAAACCGCAGATCCGTGATGTGGTGATTAAGATTTTTCGCACTAAAACAGTGGATAAAATTAGAGAAGAAGAAGGGATTCTTAATATCCGTAACGAAATAATTACTGCTATAACTGATATGTTACCTTTCGGACAAGTTATCGATGTCTTTTTCACGGAATTTGTTTACCAGTAGGGGGTGGCATCTTGGCGGAGATTCTTAATCAAAATGAAATCGATGCGCTTTTACGGGCGCTTTCAGCAGGAGAAATCGACGCCGAGGCCGTAAAAAAGGAAGAAAAGAAGAAGACCGTTAAGCCTTATGACTTCCGCAGGCCCAATAAAATTGCCAAGGACCAGATGCGCACCTTGGTTATGCTGCATGAGAATTTTTCCCGGCGGCTCGGGACATCTCTTTCCGCGTATTTGCGGACCATGGTCCAGATGGAAGTGGCTTCGGTTGACCATATGACCTATGAGGAGTTCACCCGTTCCCTCTCCAACCCGACGGTCATCAATGTTTTGTTTACAAAGCGATTGGAAGGGAATATCATCCTTGAGTTCACTCCCAACCTGGCGTTTGCCATTATTGACCGGTTATTGGGGGGAAGCGGAGGCGGTGATTACACTGCCCGGGAGTTGACCGAGATCGAACAACGGGTTATCCGGCAGGTGGTGACGAGGTTCTTCCCGAGCATGAGCGAGGCGTGGAGCAATGTCTTCAGGCTGGAGCCTGAGTACGTGGAGATGGAGACAAACCCGCTCTTCACCCAGTTCATTCCCCCGTCGGATATGGTTATTCTCGTCACCATGCACTTAAAAATCGCCGAAACCAGCGGTTTAATGAATCTATGTTATCCGTTTACAGTCTTGGAACCGCTTCTCCCGCGCTTGAGCGCGCAGTCGTGGTTCGGGAGTTCCCGGAAGAATTTTACCCCGGAGGCTTTTGAAACTCTGAAAACCAGGTTGAAGGAGGCGGAAATCCCTGTAAAAGTTGAATTGGGGACCACCAGCATATCCATTCGGGAGCTATTAAACCTTTCAAAAGGTGATGCCATCAAACTGGACCAGGAGATAAAGACTCCGCTGACGGTGAGGATTGGTGAAGAAACCAAATATGCCGGGTTCCCCGGTCTCTCAAAAAATAACAAGGTTGCCGTGCAACTGAGTGGCTATCAAAGCAAAGGTGGTGAGGAAAGTGTCCAATGAGAGACTTTCCCAGGAGGAGATTAATGCTTTATTGAATGACGAACCTGTGGAAATAACCGAAATGGAAAAGGATGCTCTGGGCGAAATTGGCAACATTTCCTTTGGTTCCGGAGCCACTGCGCTTTCCCTTCTTTTGAACAAGAAGGTGAAATTGACTACGCCAACTGTAACCATCACCATTATGCAGCAGTTAATTAAGGAGCATCCAACCCCCTGCGTGGCGGCGGAGGTGGCTTATAGCAAAGGTATGCAAGGAACCAACCTGCTGTTGCTGGAGATCCCGGATGCGGCGGTTATTGCCGATCTGATGCAGGGCGGGGACGGGGCTGAACCCAAAATGGAACTGGAAGAGATGGAGATCAGTGCCATTGGGGAAGCGATGAACCAGATGATTGGTAAAGCCGCTACTTCCATGTCCTCCCTCTTCAATACCAGGGTGGAGATTGCCCCTCCGAAGACGCAAATTTTAAATCTGGACGAGGCGGAACAGATCGATGAGGCGCTGGCGAACGACAGAAAAATTGTCAAGGTCAGTTTCCGGTTGGAAATTGAACAACTGGTGGATAGTTCTTTGATGTTGATTATCCCTTTGGAAGTAGGGCGAAACATGGCAGCGTCCCTTCTAAAGAATGAGGAAAAACCGGCACCTGTTGCCGCTTCCGTTCCGGAAGAAGAAGAAGGCTTGCAACCGTTGACAACAACCGTAAAAGTTGAGGAAGAAGAAGAAACCGTTATTCAACCCGTGCAGTTTGGGCCCGTCTCTTCTGGAGAGGCTTCCCGGGAGGAAAAGAGCAACCTCAATCTACTGCTGGATGTTCCCCTCCAGATCAGCGTTGAATTGGGGAGCACCAAAATGAGGATTAAGGAGATTTTGGACTTGGGGATGGGTTCCATTGTCGAACTGGACCGCTTGGCCGGGGAGCCTGTTGATGTCCTTGTCAACGGCAAGATTTTCGCCCGGGGCGAAGTGGTGGTTATCGATGAGAATTTCGGCATTAAGATTACGGATATCGTGAGTCCGGTTGCCAGATTAAACAATCTTCAATAAAGGAATGAAGGGGGGAGTACCATGAGCAAACGGGTATTAGTTGTGGACGATGCAGCCTTTATGCGTATGATGATCAAAGATATTCTGCAGAAGGGCGGCTACCAAGTAGTCGGAGAAGCAGAAGACGGCAAAAGGGCGATTGAAAAGTATAAAGAACTAAGACCGGATCTGGTGACAATGGATATTACCATGCCGGATATGGATGGGATAACCGCGGTTAAAGAGATCCGAAAGGTGGACGAGAATGCGGTAATCATTATGTGCAGTGCCATGGGCCAGCAGGCAATGGTGATCGATGCGATCCAGGCGGGGGCCAAGGATTTTGTCGTCAAGCCTTTCCAGCCTGAACGTGTCCTGGAAGCGATAAAAAAGGTTGTGGGGTAAGGTGAGAAATGATGGGAGAATTTCAACAAGCCGGCGGGCTTGAACAGGCCGCCGGTGGCGGCGCTTTTGTCGGTGGCGAATACATCATAATTATCCTCGCCTTTTTCGGTGTTTTGATCCTTGCTGCCTGGTTAACCCGTTGGCTGGCAGGAAAAGCCGGTAGGATGAGGGGGCGTTACCTGAAAATTGTCGACAGTCTGAGTCTTGGGCCAAACCGCGGTTTATACTTGATTTTACTGGTTGACCGCCTTTTCCTGGTGGGAACGGCCGACCGGTTTGTGCACCTGGTGGCGGAGGTTAATGACCCCGGGTTGGTCGATGAGGTGAGAAAAAAAGGAGAGGGGTCTCCTTTTCAGCATAATAGAGGCTTTTTTCAATGCTTGCAAAGGGTAGTTACGCCGGGTGAAGGAAGAGAAGATGAGGGGGGCGATCCGGGTCCGACCGTAGGAAAAATTAGAGCAAAGATCAACGAGTTGAAAAAAAATCCATACAAGCGTGAAGAAGATGAATAGGAGACGCGCGGGGTTTTTTTTCTTACTGGTGGCGCCGACACTACTTCTGGCGGCGGCGGGGACGGTTTGCGCACAGCCGGTATTACCGCAAATCCAGATTGGGGTGGGAACTGCAGATGATCCGCAAGAAGTAGCGACAAGCCTGCAAATTTTGCTCCTGCTCACCATTTTGGCGCTGGCGCCGTCGATTATTATCATGACAACGGCCTTTGTCCGCATTGTGGTGGTACTTTCCTTTACCCGCAGTGCTTTGGCTTTGCAACAGACCCCGCCTAACCAGGTGATTATTGGTCTGGCGCTTTTTCTGACTTTTTTCATTATGGCGCCTACCTGGAAAGAAGTAAACGAACAAGCCCTCCAGCCTTATATGGCGGGGGAACTCGGGCACGAAGAAGCTTTTACCGCGGCGGCAGAACCGGTAAAAGATTTTATGTACAGACAGACCAGGCCAAGGGATCTCCGGCTCTTCATGCAACTGGGGGAGGAACCCCGGCCGGAGGAACTCGCGGATATACCCTTACATATCCTGATCCCGGCTTTTGTCATCAGTGAGCTGAAAACCGCTTTTCAGATGGGTTTTATGCTCTATGTTCCCTTTCTGGTCATTGATATGATCGTTGCCAGCACACTAATGGCCATGGGCATGTTGATGCTGCCGCCGGTGATGATTTCCTTACCATTTAAAGTGATGCTTTTTGTCCTGGTCGACGGTTGGAACCTGGTGATAAACTCAATAATTTCCGGTTTTCGCTAAGCAAAACCAGCGGCGCGCGCGATAATCCGCCGGCAGAGGACACGTGAACGCGTGACCCATGCATAGGGTGAGGGGGGACGTGAATGACCGATGTGTTGGTGGTGGAGATCATCCGGGAAGGTTTGACCACAGTCTTGAAGGTTGCCGGGCCGATGCTCATTGTCGGGCTGACCGTCGGGCTTCTCGTCAGTATCTTTCAGGCCACTACGCAAATCCAGGAACAGACCCTCTCCTTTATCCCGAAAATTGTGGCCATCTTTTTTACGATGGCCATTTGCGGTCCCTGGATCCTCCGGGTTCTGGTGGGCTTTGCCGAGAAACTCTTCGCCTATCTGGAACAGGCGGGAAGATGGTGAGGTAGATTGTCTTGACCATTCTGGACTGGACAGAACAGGCTTTCATCCTGTTTCTACTGGTAACGCTGAGAATTACCGGTCTTCTGACAACGGCGCCGGTTTTTCAAAGCCGGAACCTGCCGGTCCTGGTCCGGCTGGGCTTGACTTTCTTCATTTCCCTGGTCCTCACCCCGGTTATCCCCGGTACAGTCGGGGTTTCGTCCCTGCCGGTTTTGGGTCTCCTCGCCCTCCAGGAGATCCTGGTCGGCTTGGTAATGGGTTTTATGGTGAATATGGCGCTGGCTGCGGTCCAGGTTGCCGGGCAATTGATCGATGTCCCCATGGGGTTTGGCATGGTTAATGTCCTGGACCCCCAGCTTGGAATAAGAATGCCGGTAATCGGCCAATTGCAACAGATTATTGCTTTATGGGCTTTTTTGCTGGTCGACGGCCACCATGTGCTTTTCCGGGCTTTAGCAGAGAGCTACCGGCTTTTGCCGGTGGGCGGCACCCCGTTCTTTTTCCACGGGACCGCCTTGGTCGTCAGGGGTTTTTCCGCCATGTTTTTACTGGGGTTTACCATCGCCCTGCCCATAGTTGGCGTACTCTTTTTGACCAGCATCGGCCTGGGGATCCTGGTCCGGCTGATTCCGCAGGTAAATGTTTTTATGGTTGGCTATCCGTTGAAGATTTTGCTTGGTTTCATTCTGCTCTGGTTAAGCATGGCGGTTTTTTGCCGCTGGTTTGCCGGTTATCTCTCCGGGTCCGGTGAGATATGGCGGGAGCTTCTCCGCCTGATTAGTGTAATAGGGAAGGGGCAGTAATGAACGAGTTAAAAAAGGCCGGTCTTCCGCTTTTGCTTTGGGATTTACAATTTTTTGCGGAAGAGGAGAAAACTGAAGAAGCGACGCCCCGCAAAAAGCGGGAAGCGCGCAAAAAAGGACAAGTTCCCAAGAGTATGGAGTTCAACTCGGTCCTGGTTGTTCTCGTGGCCTTTGTTGTCCTGAATGTATTTGGCGGTTACTTCATCCGTAATCTCCACCGGTTTTTGCTTGAGAGTTTCCGGCCGGAGACTTTGAATACCATCGTGGACGAGGTCTCCGTTATCGATCTCCTGGCAAAAAGGTTTATTTTTATCCTGACCGCCTTTTTGCCGGTAGGAGCGGCGGTGGCCGCGGCGGGGGTGGCAATCAATCTTTTGCAGACCAGGGGGGTCTTTACCGCAGAAACACTGAAGGTCCGTTGGGACCGGATCAACCCGGTACAAGGATTTAAGCGGCTCTTTTCCCCCCGGTCTCTGGTGGAACTGGCAAAAGCCCTCTTCAAACTGGGCGTGATTGCCGTGATTATTTGGGGCACATACCGTGACAAGGCTTTCCCATTGGTCGAGACCTCACTTTTGACCCCGGTCTGGCAAGCGGTGGAGATGACCTGGCGGATGCTTTATCAGATGGTGGTCCGGATCTGCCTTTTCTTGCTGGTGATGGCGGTTGGCGATTATATGTACCAGCGTTATGAGTATTACCGGAATTTGCGCATGACCAAAAAAGAAGTAAAGGATGAGTATAAGCAGACGGAAGGGGACCCGTTGATCCGGAGCAGGATCCGGCGCCAGCAGCGGGAAATGGCGGCAAGGCGGATGATGAGTCAAGTCCCCCGGGCAGATGTGGTGATCACCAACCCGACCCAATTGGCGGTGGCCTTGCGTTATGACCCGGAAGAGATGAGCGCGCCCCAGGTTTTGGCGAAAGGCGAAGGCTACCTGGCGGAGAGGATCCGCGCCGTGGCCACTGAGCACAATGTACCGGTGGTGGAGAATAAGCCGTTGGCCCGGGCGCTTTATAAAACCGTGGAAGTGGATGATTATATCCCGGCCCATCTCTACCAGGCGGTAGCGGAAGTACTAGCGTTCATCTACCAACTGCGGGGTGGGCGCCGGGCGCAAGCATGGCGGTAAGGGGGTAGAAAATGGCCGACAGCGCAGAGAGGACCATCAATACTAGCCGGATTTTCCACGCGGGCGAAATGGTAATGGTGGTAATTATCGTCCTGATCCTGGTGATGTTTTTTATCCCCCTCTCCCCGGCATTCCTGGATATCCTTTTGACACTAAACATTACGATGGCTTTTTTAATCCTGATGCTGACGATGAATATCCACGGGGCGCTGGAGTTTTCGATTTTTCCCTCCCTTTTGCTGGTGACGACCCTTTTCCGGCTGGCGCTCAATGTCTCCAGTACCCGCTTGATTTTACTCCACGCCAGTGCCGGAAAAGTGATTCAGGCTTTCGGAAATTTTGTGGCCGGGAATAACCCGGTGGTAGGTTTTATCATCTTCCTGCTTTTGACGGTGATTAATTTCCTGGTCATCACCAAAGGCGCGGAACGCGTGGCCGAGGTGGCGGCCAGGTTTACCTTGGATGCCATGCCCGGTAAACAGATGAGTATCGATGCGGATCTGAATACCGGTTTGATCAATGAAGACCAGGCCAGGGCAAGGCGGCGGGAGATTGAACGCGAAGCGGATTTTTACGGGGCGATGGACGGGGCCAGTAAGTTCGTTAAGGGTGATGCGATCGCCGGAATTATTATCACCCTGATTAACCTGCTCGGGGGTTTTGTCGTCGGCGTCCTGCAGCGGGGGATGGATCTCATGGGCGCGCTTAATGTCTTTGCCTTGCTGACCGTTGGCGACGGGTTGGTCTCGCAAATTCCGGCCCTCTTAATCTCCACCGCAACCGGGATTTTGGTGACCCGGGCCGCCTCCGAGGCGGATATGGGGACTGACGTCACCGGGCAATTACTGGCTTACCCGAAGATTATCGGCATTGCCGCCGTGGTCATCGCCCTTTTCGGGGTGGTCCCCGGGATGCCCACCATTCCCTTTTTGGCCATTGCGGGTCTACTGGGTACTTTGGTCTATCTTCTTAACCGGGAGAAACAAAGAGAAGAAGTCATGGAGAAAGAGGGGGTCGCAGCAGGAGAGGAGGCGGGATACCGCCCGGAGAATGTACTCTCTCTTTTGGCGGTCGATCCCATGGAATTGGAGATCGGCTACAGCCTGATTCCGTTGGTCGATAAGGCACAAGGCGGGGACCTCTTCGAAAGGGTTAGCATGATCCGCCGGCAGGTAGCGTTGGAATTGGGGATTATCCTGCCCCCAATCCGGATCCGGGATAACATGCAATTATCCCCCAACCAGTATATAATTAAGATCAAAGGGGTGGAGGTCGGCGGGGGAGAACTGATGCCCAGCCACTACCTGGCGATGGATGCCGGGGGCGTCAGTGAGAAGGTGGAAGGGATCAGCACACGGGAGCCCGCCTTCGGGTTGCCGGCCTTCTGGATCTCCGAGAACCAGCGGGAAAAGGCGGAGATGGCCGGTTATACAGTGGTTGATTCCCCTTCCGTGCTGGCCACCCACCTGACGGAGATCATTAAGAATTTTGCCCATGAATTATTGGGGCGGCAGGAAGTCCAGAGCATGATTAATCACCTGCGGAATGACTACCCGGTGGTGGTGGAGGAGTTGGTCCCCGGGTTGATGACCGTCGGGGAGATCCAGAAGGTCCTAGCCCGCCTGCTGCAGGAGGGGATCCCCCTCCGGAATTTGGTGACAATCCTGGAGACACTGGCGGATTACGCTCCGGTAACCAAAGACCCCGCGGTCTTGACGGAGTATGTCCGGGCGGCTCTGGCCCGTCAGATAACGAAGATGCTTTCCCCCGACGGGAAGCGGTTACACGTGTTAACACTGGCGCCAAATGCGGAAGAACAGTTTTTGGCGGCGCAAGGAGAAGGGGAAGAACCACGGCCGTTGGAACCGGCCTGGTTGAACAGTTTCTATGATTCGCTGGGAAAAGAGATACGCCGGGTGATGGAGGGGGGTTATAGCCCGGTCCTCCTGGTTTCTCCGGCGATCCGGGCGTATGTCCGGAGCGTTGTCGAACGTCTTTTCCCAAAAGCAGCAGTCATCTCTTACCAGGAAGTACTGCCTGAGGTGGAGGTGCATTCATTGGGAATGGTAGGTGCAGGTAAATGAGGGTAAGAAGATTTGTGGCCAATACCGCCCAGGAAGCGGTGGCAAGAGTCAAACGGGAATTGGGGGATAACGCCCTGATTCTGAATTCCCGTTCCTACAAGGAAGGGGGGTTTCTGGGCCTTTTTGGCAAGAAACGCTTTGAAGTCCTGGCTGCCATTGATGAGAATTTACCGCGAAGGGATTTGCGAATCCGGGAACCCCGGGCGGGAACAGGACGGCCGGTCATCCATAGGGAACAGGAGAATATCTTGCCGGAGTTGGAATCACTCCGCAAGGAACTGGGAGAATTGCGCCGGGCGGTGGAAAGCGTCTCCAAACAGGTTTCCCGGGTTCCCGCAGGGGAAGAGCGGGCGGTCATACCGCAAACCAAGTTCTTTGTTCCTTCCTTTGCACCGGTAAAACTACAGAGCCGCCCGACGGTAGTGGCTTTGGTCGGTCCTACGGGAGTGGGAAAGACGACCACCATCGCGAAGCTGGCGGCGAATTTTGCCCTCTTTGAGGGGAAAGCGGTGGGCCTGGTGACCATCGATACCTACAGGATTGCCGCGGTCGAACAGTTGAAGACTTATGCCGAGATTTTAAACCTTCCGTTGCGGGTGGTTTTTACCCCCGGCGAGTTTAAAAGGGCCCTTCTTGAGTTGTCGGATAAGGACCTGATCCTGGTGGATACCGCAGGGCGGAGCCAGAAAAACCGGAAACAGATCCGGGAATTGAGCCAGTTTTTCAACGGGCGCCGGCTGCACGAAACCCATCTGGTGCTCAGTACCAATACGAAACTCGATGATATGTTGGAAGCCGCAGAAGCCTTCCGGGAAATCTCTTTTAACCGGTTGATCTTTAGCAAACTTGATGAAACCAGTAACATCGAGAATATGCTGGCTTTTTTGGAAAGGGTTCAAGTTCCGCTCTCTTATCTGACAACCGGGCAGAATGTTCCGGAAGATATTGAAGTGGCTTCCCCTGATGTGATCAAAAAGTATATGGGTAAGGAGTACGTCCATGCATGATCAAGCCAAACGGCTTAGAGAATTGGTAAATGACCGGAATAGAAAAGAAGGTCCTGGAGAACAGACCACGAGCCCCCGTTCGCACCAGCCCGCGCCCAGAGGGCGACACCACGGGCGAATTATCGCCGTGACCAGCGGTAAAGGCGGGGTGGGCAAGACCAATCTCGCGGTTAATCTGGCCCTTAGCCTTGCCAGCCTCGGGCAGCGGGTAACCCTGATCGATACCGATTTGGGATTGGCCAATATCGACTTGGTCTTGGGCTTAACACCGGAATACCATTTAGGGCATTTTTTTGCCGGTGAGCGTAGTTTACAGGAGATTGTTATCAATGGACCTTGTGGCGTAAAAGTCATCGCGGGCGGTTCGGGCCTGCAGGAACTGGCAAATTTAAGCGAGCGGCATATGGAAAGGTGCCTTGAGTACCTGATCGAGTTGGAAGAGGAGACCGATTTTATCCTCTTTGATACCGGAGCAGGGATCTCCCACAAGGTAGTCCAGTTTATTGTTGCCGCCGATGAGGTGCTGGTAGTTACAACTTCCGAACCGACGGCGATTGCCGATGCTTACGGTGTAATCAAGGTTCTCGCCAAAGAGAACCCGCAAGCCTTGGTCTATCTGGTCGTTAATATGGTTCGTATGGAGAGCGAGGGTAAACAGGTGCTGGACCGCTTACAAATGGTGGCGGAGAAATTTCTGGATTTCACCGTGGAACCGCTGGGGATGGTTTTTTATGACGCTCTCGTACCGAAGGCTGTTAAAAAGCAGGAACCGTTTTTCCTGATCAACCCCCAGGCCACTGCTTCGCAGAATATTTTGGGCCTGGCCCGGAAACTACTGGACCTTCCCGATTTTCCGCTGCAAGCCCCGGGCGGTTTTTGGCGACGGTTGCTCGGACAAGCCAGTAATAAATAAACTACGTGTACCTGTGGGATAGTTCGCGCGCATACGCGCGATAAAGAATAATAAAGAAATTACGGAGTGGTTGTATGAAAATCCAGGAGGGGGATCCCGTCATCTTGGAGATCCGGACCAAAGACGGGGTGAAAAAATTTCGCAGCAGGATATTGAAGATATATATCTCCGGGTTTGTCATTGCCGAGCCCCTTTATATGGGGCGGCCACTTGACCTGGCAGCAGGCCAAAGGGTAGAAGGTCATATTATGAAAAAAGATGCTGTTTACGGCTTTTCTTCCCGTATCCGTTATGGCGAAACCGAGGGCGGCCGGAGGAGTTTAATCCTTTCCTGGCCGGAAGAATGGAAACGGATCCAGCGACGCAATGACGTCCGTTTGGAGATCCGGGTCCCTGTTGAGGTCTGGGTTGAAGAGAGAATTGACGAGAAGAAGTATATGCGCCTAATCGAAGGAACAACCAGGGATTTAAGTGCCGGGGGGGCAAAAGTTGAATCCAAGCGCAAAATCAATGCCGAACAGGTCTTGTTAAACTTATTTTTCCCGGAAGAGAAAATTTCCTTGCCGGCACGGGTTTTGCGGACTGGTACCTATATCGCTGTTGATCCCAAGACCAAAAAGACGAAGATGCTTTATTGGACTTCCTTGAAATTCCTGGCGATCCAGGAGGAGAAAAAACAGCAAATATTGCGGTTTATTTTCCAAAAACAGCAGGAATTAAGGTTTAAAGGTTTAATTTAACCATCCAGGAGGTGTAAGGCCTATGGAAATCTCCGATTATTTGCGGGTGTTTATGGACGAGTGCCAGGAGCATTTGCAGTCCCTGAACAGTGCCCTGCTGGAGCTGGAGGGCGATCCGGGAAATATGGAGATCTTAAATTCCATTTTCCGCTCGGCACATACTGTTAAAGGCGCCTCGGCCACTATGGGCTTTAATAAGATGGCCAGCGTGACGCATGCCATGGAAGATATCCTGGGATTGCTGCGCCGGGGTGATCTGGAGGTAACGCCGGAAATCATTAACCTGCTCTTTGATTCCGTGGACCTTTTGGAGGTCTTGGCCAGGGGGATACCTGAAGGGCGTGAGGCGGATATAGAAATAACCGGGATTATACAGCGGCTTAAGGAATATTCCGCCTCGGAGGAAAAGACGCCTTCTGCCAGAGACCGGCGGCGAAAATTGGATTTGCGTTATACCAAAGAAGAAAAGGAACAGATCAAAGAGCGCCTGACCGATGCGAAAAAACTCTACCATATTCATGTTTTTTTGAAAGAGGAGTGCCTCTTAAAAGGGGCGCGGGCCTTCATGATCCTGCGGGAAGTCGAAAATATGGGAGAAATAGTCAAGACCATTCCTTCCACCAAGGAATTGGAGGATGAACAGTTCAAGTTTGATTTTATCATTGGTTTACTCAGTGAAGAGCCTGTGGAGAAAGCGGTTGCCGCCATCGAAAAAGTCCTTGACGTCGAGAATGTGAAGGGAACTGCTATGTCCATAGATGAGATACCGGATGAACGCCGGGGGTATGGGGACACATACCGTTTTGCCTCGCAGGATAAGAAAGATGCGGATGAACCGGCCCCAGCGCAACTTGGACCGGCCTCTCTTACCGTCCGGGTGGATATCCGTAAGCTTGATGAATTAATGAATCTCGTGGCTGAATTAGTAATTAACCGTGGCCGGTTGGAACAGATCAGTTCCGAGTTGCAACACCAGGAACTGGAGGAGAGTGTGGAGACTTTAAACCGCCTGCTCTTAAGGTTGCAGGACGACGTTTTGCAGACCAGGATGGTTGCGGTGGAACATGTCTTTTCCCGCTTTCCTCGGCTGGTGAGGGATCTCACCCGGAGAGCAGGTAAACAGGTGGATTTAGTGATTACCGGGGCGGACACAGAATTGGACCGGACAGTAATTGATGAAATCGGCGATCCCTTGGTCCATATTATCAGAAACTCGCTGGATCATGGGATCGAGTCCCCGGAAGAAAGAAAAGCTGTAGGGAAACCGGAAACCGGGCGGCTGGAGATTAATGCTTACCAAACAGGGAATCAGGTGTTAATTACCGTCAGCGACGACGGAAAAGGCATTGACCGGGATAAAGTGGCCCGGGCCGCTTTGAACAAAGGATTTATCACCGAAGAAAGACTGGCGGAGATGAACGAGGATGAGATCGTTAACCTCATCTTCACGCCCGGCTTTTCAACGAGCGAAAAAGTGACCGATGTTTCCGGAAGAGGCGTGGGAATGGACGTTGTCAGAGAAAGGATTACCGCTTTGGGCGGAACGGCGCGGGTGACGAGTAAGCGGGGAGAGGGAACCACCGTCATCATCCAGCTTCCATTAACCCTGGCGATTATTCAGACACTGATGATTCAGGTCGGTTCGGAGATTTACGCCATTCCCACCGGCCTGGTGGAACAGACGATTAGTGTCAACAGGAATGAAATCCACCGGTTACACCAACAGGAGGTAACAACGTGGCGCGGAGAGGTTCTTCCCCTCGTTCGCTTACAGGATATTCTCGAGGTTAAAGACGCCAAAAATTTTGAGTATAGCGAATTGGACGTGGTCATTATCCGTAACGGTGAACGGCGGTTAGGGTGTGTGGTAGATACCCTGCTCCGGCCGCAAGATGTGGTCATAAAATCCCTCGGCAGCTATCTGGGGAATATTCCCGGGATTGCCGGAGCCACTATTCTTGGTGACGGCCGGGTGGCGTTAATTCTTGACCTGCGGGATGTGGCATAAAGCGGTGAAGCCCGTCGCGGGCTGCACTCGCGAAGAATTCTATTTAGGTGAGGGGGATCGGCTATGGAAGAGAATTTGCTAGAACAGAGAAAAGAGCAAGGAGAGGCCAGAGAGGAACTGATACAACTGGTCCTGTTTAAACTGGGAGAGGAAGAATTCGGGGTGAATATCCTCCAGGCCCGGGAGATCGAAAAACTGGACCAGGGCTTGACCAGAGTACCGAAGGCTCCACCTTTTGTGGAAGGTGTCATCAATCTTCGCGGTGAGATTATTCCCATTGTTGATTTGAGGAAAAGGTTTGGTCTGACCCTTCCTCCCGTGGGCTATGATTCACGGGTGATCATTGTCGAAGTGCGGGGCGCTCCTGTGGGGATGCTGGTTGATGCAGTGGTGGAAGTGATCAGGGTTCCGGTTTCCGCTGTCGAACCGCCCCCGCCGATTACTAAAGGAGTAGAATCCCAGTATTTGGCTGGTGTAGCCAAAGTGGACAACCGTCTGATTGTCCTCCTCAATCTGGACCGGGCCCTTAGTCCGGAGGAATCGCAAGAGTTGGCAGAAGCTGAATTGGGGGACGAATAATGGGCCTGCAGCATTTAACCCCCCTGCAAAAGGATGCCATTAAGGAAGTAAGCAATATCGGCGCCGCCCACGCGGCAACAGTGCTTCACCAGTTGCTTGCGGAAAAGGTGAGTATGACTGTGCCCGAGGTCAGTGTGGTCGCGCTGAGCGATATCTGTGAAGTGCTGGGGGAACCGGAAGATCCGATGATCGGGGTTTATCTCCGGGTTTTTGGCGAAGCGCCCAGCAAGATTCTTTATCTTTTTCCCAGGGAAGAAGCGCTTTTTTTAGCCGGCCTTTTATTGGCGGAAGAAGACCGGCAAGAGGATGGAGACATCCTCGGAGAACTTGAGGTATCGGCGCTAAAGGAGATTGGAAATATTCTGACCGGCGCCTATGTTTATGCTTTTTCCAATTTCACCGGGTTAAACATGCTTTCTTCCGTACCGGCATTGACCTATGATATGGTGGGGGCGATCCTCAATACTGTTTTGGTCGATCTTGGCGCTTCCGGTGACTATGCCCTTTTGATTGAGACAAAATTGAAAGCCTGTGAGGTGAATATCACCGGACATTTTTTCCTAGTGCCTGACCCCGGAACATTAGCAATAATTTTAGATGCGTTGGGAGTGAAAGGTCAATGGCCGAATTCATCCGGGTCGGAATGTCCGAAATAGCAATTTCCCGAACCCCGGATGTGCTTGTTGCGATCGGCTTGGGTTCCTGTGTGGGGGTTTGTTTCTATGATCCGCTTCTCAAATGCGGGGGCATGGCCCATGTCATGTTGCCTGATAGTGTGCAGATCCTCGGGGCAGGAGCAGAAATAACTAAACCCGGTAAATTCGTGGACACGGCTCTTCCGGAACTTCTAAAGAAATTGACGGAGTTGGGGGCTCTTCCTTCGCGCTTGGAGGTGAAGATTGCCGGCGGCGCCCAGATGTTTTGTTTTAACGGGGATACCGACCGGATGCTGATCGGTCCGCGCAACGTAGAAGCAACAGAACAATTGCTCACGTCGCTGGATTTGAAACTGGCTGGTAAAAATACCGGAGGAAACCACGGCCGGTCCGTCAGATTTGACCTTGCGACAGGGATGGTGACGGTAAAAATGGTAAATTCACCGGATATTATTATCTAAGGAAAAGGAATTGGAAAATAAATGTTGAAATATATAAATATATAAAACAGTATGAAAATTTAATTTGTACGCTTGCGCGTACAAAAAACAGGAAGAACTGCCCAGGATTGTTTTGTCCGCAGGCTCTTTGTGTATCATGCGCCGCATATCATGCCGCATGTTATGCCCGCAAATATACGCCCATAGCATGCACCGCATATAATGCGCAACCTCCTGGAACCGGAAGCGGCAATTAATTTTGAATCTGGGGGAAGACGTTATGGATAAAAAACGGGAAGAGCAATACTGGGAGGAATACTTACGCACAGGATCACAGGAAGCCCGGGAAGTCTTGATCGAGGAGTATGCGCCTCTCGTTAAATATGTGGCCGGGCGGGTTATTACCGGCTTTCCCTCGAATGTAGAATTTGACGATCTGGTCAGTTACGGAATATTTGGGTTGATTGATGCCATTGACAAGTTTGACCCCGCGCGGGGTATTAAATTTGAAACCTATGCTATTTCCCGGATTAAAGGCGCTATTTTAGACGGTTTGCGGAGTAATGACTGGGCGCCCCGTTCGGTACGGCAAAAGGCAAAACAATTGGAGAAGGTCTGTTCAGAACTGGAGAACCGATTGGGACGATACGCCACGGACCAGGAAATAGCCGAAACTTTACAGATTTCCCTCGAAGAATTCCACCGTTTGCTGAATGAAGTCAGTTGCACCACCCTCTACTCCCTTGATGAATACTGGTTGTCACGAACCGTTGATGATGAAAGTGTCAGGGTATTGGATTTAATTGAGAATGTGGAGAGTGCGGATCCGGAAAAACAAGTAGAGATTATGGAGTTAAAATCAGAACTGGCAAAGGCCATTGATGCCTTGGCCGAAAGGGAGAAAATGGTGATCACCCTCTACTACTATGAAGGATTGACTCTCAAGGAGATCGGTGAAATAATGAGCATCTCGGAGTCACGGGTGTCGCAGATCCATACAAAAGCTATTTTTCGGCTCCAAGGGCGGCTGGCCAGGTGGAAATCGGTCCTCAGTCTTCTGTGAACGGTGATGAACAAAACGGAGGAGGAAATACTATGGCGGAAGGAGAGAAGAAGGCTCTGGTTAAAATTGAGCTGACCCCTGATAATATGCGGGCGTTTTTGGAGATTGACCTGCCCGAGCCGGATGCAGCCTGGCCTACTTATGAAGAGGTTCTAGAGGCAGTTAAAAATGCCGGTGTTACTTACGGGCTGAAAGAGATGGTAATCAGAAGGGTTGTTGAGGAAAAGGTCGTAAGCCCGGTCTTGATAGCCGAAGGAAAACCAGCGGTAAGAGGGGAGGATGCTTCCGTTAAGTATCTCTTTGAAACCGAACGGATGAAGCTGATCCCCAAAGAGATGGAAGACGGCCGGGTTAACCACAGGGAGCTTTCCCTCATTCAAAATGTGCGGAAAGGCCAGGTTTTAGTTGAAAGACAACCCCCCACCCAGGGAATACCCGGGAAGAATGTCAAGGGCGAAGAGTTAAAGGCCGTCGCCGGAAAAGATGTTTTTCTGGTCGCCGGGAAGAACGCCTATTGGGATGATGACAAAAAAGAGCGACTGATCGCAGCGATTGACGGCGAGCCCTCTTTGGTCGGGCGGAAAGTTTCCGTTCTCAACGTACACCATGTCCCCGGGAATGTGGGGTACGCAACGGGAAATATTGATTTTGCCGGCAGTGTAGTTGTCCGTGGCGATGTTGAGAACGGCTTTGTTGTCCGGGCCGAAGGCGATGTGACTGTTGGCGGCAATGTTGAAGGCGGTTCAATTTATGCCGGTGGGAATGTTACCATCCGCGGGGGAATCGCCGGTCAGGACAAGACGGTTATTGAATGCAAAGGAAATTTGTACACCCGTTATATTGACCATGCCAAGATTGACGTGGAAGGTGAGATTAGGGGAAGAGATGCGATTTTGCATAGCCAGGTCAATGCCGGCCAAAAAATTACCTTGGAAAGCAGGAAGGGTATGGTGATGGGTGGTGTGGTCCGGGCCCGCGACGAAATCCATGTCCAGGTTTTGGGGTCCAGAATGGGAACAGCCACCGAAGTTGAAGTGGGTACCAGTCCCACTACACGAAAAGAACTGATCGAGTTGGAAAAAAAGATCACCGCCATGGAAAAAGAATTCGACAAAGTTGAGAAAGCCCTGGTCATATTGAACAAGCAGGGTTATGATCTTACTCCGGAAAGGGAGGAATTAAAGGCCAGGCTGACCCGGACTTCTTTTTATTTGAAAGCCGAGCTGAAGAAACATACCACCCGGCGGGACGAGCTAAATGAGGAGATCTCCGGTCCCAGGGCGGAGAAGGGGCGAATCAAAGTCAGACAGAGGATTTATCCGGGTGTAAAAGTGATTATCGGCAATGCGGTGCGCATTTTCAAGGATGAAGTGCACTTTGCGGTCTTGACCTATGATGACGGAGAGGTGGCGGTTCAGGCGTACCGGTAAGGGGGTAAATGACATGGTACAGCCCATCGATCTGCATGTGTTGCTTAACCGGGCGTTGGAACTCCAACGCACACAGGCGGTTACTCTTCGGCAACCACAGGAAGAGAGCGAGATCTTTAAAAACCGCACCAATCAAGAGATAGAAGAAGAGGAGCGTCAAGTCCGGAGAAAAAAAGAAAAAGTACACGGACGTGTGGAAGAGGAAAAAAACCGGTTCCAGGGGAGAGGCGGCCGGGGCGAACAGGGAAAAAAACGGCAGGGTTCTGCCGGCGCCAAAAAACAAGGGCTGGAAAAGGAGAAAGGGCAGCTAATAGATATGGAAGTATGAATTGCCCGGATGCGCCGGTATATCCGCTGTCTGCGGTAGGGAGAGGTGAGGCATGGGCGGAGATACTTTCTTTTTTTTCTGCATTGCGATCCTATTGTTCTGGATTTTGTGGGAACGGATAAGGAACCGCCTGCGTCTAACCGGCCTGAATTCGCGTATCCGGCAGTTGGAAGAGTTACTACTGGAGGTCTGTGCTGTTTTGGAGGAAAGCCTGAAAAAAGAAGAACCGGAGACCTCCTTTGCCGCCCAGTTGGAACCGGCCATGAAAGAATCTGGGGAACCTGAAAAACCTGAAGAACTTGAAGAACCTGAGAAACTTGAGGCGCCTGAAGAACTTGAGGAATCTGAAAAACCGGTAAGCCCCTTACCATTGGTAGGGAAAAAGGATTATTGGGACCCGCAGGCAAAAACAGTGGCGATGGCAGAGGAACAGCCAACCGCAGAACAGGAAGGAGAAAGAGGGACCGGTGAAGGGAAGCCCGCCATACACGGCCAGACTGGGGGAGAGGAATCCGGCCAGCCGGAACTACAGGCGGCTGATCGCCGCCGCCAGGTACTGGAGCTTTTTCACCAAGGAATACCTGTGAAAACCATCGCCCGCAAGATCGGTATGGGTCAGGGTGAAGCCCAGTTAATCATCGATCTCTACGCCCGTCGCGGGGAATAGGGAAAAAACGGGTGTATACACAAGGCGCATACGTCATGGAATAGGGGGAGCGTTAATGCTTCAGTTTGAGGTAGAAAACCAGCAATTTGCTTCAATTAAAGTTATCGGGGTCGGTGGTGGCGGGTCAAACGCTGTCAACCGGATGGTTGAGTACGGTTTACAAGGCGTTGAGTTTATTGCCATTAACACGGATGGACAGGCCCTGTTACGGTCTAATGCCGATACCAAATTACGCATTGGTGACCAGATAACCAAGGGATTGGGCGCCGGCGCCAACCCGCAGATCGGGCGCCAAGCGGCGGAGGAGAGTAAAGAGGAGATCCGGGCGGTGGTGGAGAATGCAAATATGGTCTTCATCACAGCAGGAATGGGGGGAGGAACCGGTACGGGTGCGGCGCCGCTCATTGCGGAGTTTGCCCGGGAAGCCGGGGCCTTGACCGTCGGTGTGGTAACGAAACCCTTTAACTTCGAAGGCAAGATCCGGAGAAAACAGGCGGAGGAAGGGGTCAGGGCTTTAAAGGAACAAGTGGACACCCTGATTACTATTCCCAATGAACGCCTGTTGCAAATCGCCGATAAAAACACCTCAATAGTTGAGGCGTTCCGGATGGCCGATGACATTCTCCGTCAGGGGGTGCAAGGCATCTCCGACTTGATTATTATCACCGGGCTAATCAATGTGGATTTTGCGGATGTCAAGACCATCATGACCAATGCCGGATCCGCACTGATGGGGATTGGCACGGCGAGCGGCGAGAACCGGGCGGTGGAGGCGGCAAAAAATGCCGTAACCTCACCCCTGCTGGAAACATCGATTGAAGGGGCAAAAGGGGTACTTTTGAATATTACCGGCAGTTCCAACCTGGGGCTTTTTGAAATTAATGAAGCAGCGGCGATTATTACCGAGGCCGCCGACCCGGATGCCAATATAATTTTCGGTGCGGTGATCGATGAATCACTGGGTGACGAGATCCGGATTACGGTAATTGCCACCGGCTTCGGCAAGGAAAAAATCCACCGGTTGGGGCTGGAAGACTTGCATATCCCGGCCTTTGGCGAAAACGAGGAACTGGATCTCCCGGCGTTTTTGAAGAAAAAAGTCTGAACCGGGGAAGACCGGAAAAGCACTAGCCGGGGAGACCCGGAAAAAAACTTATACTGATGTTAAAACCTGACGAAATGGCCTGTGCGCGTATGACAACGGCCATTTTCGCTTTTTTTGGTAGTTTCCGGTAAAAAGTCGCAGAAAACGGGAAAAACCGTTTCAACTTTTCCAGTTCTTAAAAAGGAATCCCGTTTCTGAGCGGTAGTTTATATAATTGAACCGCCGTATAGGTTGAGGGGAGATAAGGATGGCACGGGAGGTCTTTATTGACGACTGGATCACCGGGGCAATGATGAGTTGGCTGATGAATACCTTGTTGCTTTGGGCGACCGGCCGGATCATAAAGAAACCGGTCCCTTGGTGGCGGCCGGTAGGCGCCGGTTTTGTCGGTGGTCTCTATCACTTCGGTTTCTGTTACCGGTGGGAATTGGGGCTGGTCGGCAAAGAAGAAATTCTCATTTTTGCCGGGACAGGATTTCTCTTGCTCATCTTGACTTTTATGCCCTTGTCCCGCAAAAAGCTGTTAAAAACCGCTGGGGTATTTTTTCTTTTGGCCTTTCTCACTGCCGGCCTTACCTCTGCCGTATACTATTTGACCTGGTATTCCTGGGGCTTTTATCCGGGGACGGGCGGGATTCTCCTCATTAACCTGTTCGCCCTTTTTTTCCTGGGCGAACTGGGGTGGGGGCTTCTGCACCGTCTGGTTTGGGAACGAAGTTGCCTGATCCCAATCTGCCTTTCGTTTGGAGAAAAAGCTAAGGAAATTGTGGCTTTGTTGGATACCGGAAATCTCTTGGTCGATCCGCTCACAAAAACACCGGTAGTCCTGGTCGAGGCCACGGTATTGCAGGATATTCTACCGGAGAGAATTGCCAGGTTATCGTCGGCTGTCTTTGCCGGTGATTTTTCTTCTTCTTCCGATTGGGATCTCGGAGAGGGCTGGGAAAAAAGGGTCAGACTGCTCTCTTTTTCCGGAGTCGGTGAAAAAAAAGGATTTATGCTGGGGTTGCGTTCCGATGAATTGCTGATCCGCACACACGCGCGCGGGGAGGAAGAACCCCGGCGGATTCTCCAAGCTTTAATCGGCCTATACCACCCGCCTGCCGCCGGTGGTGCGTGCACCCACCTTTACCAGGCACTTTTACCGGCCTCCCTGATGACCGCGGAGTAACGTGCACGCGATTTAAAAAGAGGGGGAATATTTATGCGGAAAAAGGCTTGGGTACGCCTGCGTTTATTCTGCCAACTTTGGCTGGTCAAACTCTTGCAAAAGACCGGCCTGTATCCAAAGGCTGTTTTCTATATCGGCGGGAGTGAAGCCCTGCCACCCCCATTGACGATGGAGGAAGAGAATTATCTCCTGGAAAAACTGCGGACCGGTGACCGGACGGTCAGGGGGTTGTTGATCGAACGCAACCTCCGGCTGGTGGTTTATATTGCCCGGAAATTTGAGAACACCGGGATTGGGATTGAAGATCTGATTTCCATCGGTACCATTGGTTTGATTAAAGCGGTCAATACCTTTAACCCGGAGAAAAAGATTAAACTGGCTACTTATGCTTCACGTTGCATTGAAAATGAAATCTTAATGTACCTGCGGAGAAATAATAAGACCAGATCGGAAGTTTCCTTCGACGAGCCGCTCAATGTCGACTGGGACGGGAACGAATTACTCCTCTCCGATGTTTTGGGTACGGAAAACGATATCACGTATAAGCGGTTGGAGGAGGAAGTTGATAAAGATCTACTGGCAGCAGCCATGTCTTTGCTTTCCGGCCGCGAAAAGATCATTGTCGAACTCCGGTTTGGTTTAAAGGACGGGGTGGAGAAGACCCAGAAAGAGGTGGCGGATTTTCTCGGGATCTCCCAGTCTTACATCTCCCGGTTGGAAAAAAGGATTATCAAAAAATTGCAAAAAGAAATCCGGAAAATGGGGTGAAAGATAAAGGATTTCTCTGCCGGAAGAAGAATACTAAAGTTATTGAATGATTAATTAATTCAGAATAAATGGAGGGGAACATAGATGTCCCAAGAGAAGCCGAAAAAGGCCGCCCGGCAAGAAAGGCCCTTTTTGATCCTTTTGTTCCCGGGTCTTTTGGACAAGCCCTTAAAAGAGCAGGTCATTTTTCTTCTGGACCTTATTTCGCTCCTTCTTATTATCGGCGGGATAATTCTTATAATTGCCCATGGTTCAGTGGTTTGGCCAATTATTATCTTTTTTGTGCTTTTACTGACGGTCCGGTTAAGCCGCTCGTATTTACGATACTCAATTACCCGGGTTTTCCAGCAATTACAGGAAGCCGCCGTTATTTCCAGGCAAAGCCTGAACAGCAATGAGGTGATCACTGAGACTTCACAAGAGATTGACAGTATTTTGGGACGTATAAAAGAGAGTTTTTCTGAAGCCATTTCCACCTTGGAAGCTTTGAAAACTGAAGGTTCTGCGGCGACCGGTGAATTAATTACGGAGGCCATCAGCCGGATGCAGGGGATCTTTCAGCAACTGGCAGATTGGAACCGGAGGATTAATGATTCTGTCGGGCAGGTCCAGGAACAAGTTCAGCAAGTTTCCAGTGAGATTAAAGTTAATTTGGAAGAGGTTGGGGCCGGTTTTCGGACAATTAAAGAGAAATCCAGAATTTTCTCCGGGATGACGGCTATGTTTACCCGTTTGGAAGAAGAAATCAAAAAAATCGACGAGGTATTGGAGTCAATTTTGCAGATTAACGAACAGACGAACTTGTTAGCCCTTAATGCCGCCATTGAAGCTGCACGTGCCGGTGAACGCGGCCGGAGTTTCGGTGTTGTTGCCACCCAGGTGAGAAAACTCTCGGAAGCCAGCGGTGAGGCGGCGGACCGCATTATGGTAATTATCAATTCGATCCGCAAGGCCACCGGTGATATGCATAATAGCTTCCACACGGTACAAGAGGAGATTGAAAACCTTCCGGAACAGGCGGAGGGGATGGAACAACTCTTCCAGAAGCTGCAAGAGCTTTATGAAAAGGTGAAGAGGAATTCAGACCTGGTGGGGCAGGCCGTCGCCAGGCAGGAAACAGGAGTAGGGCAGGCCAGTGGCGAGTTGGACCGGTTGCAACAGGCAGGCAGCGAGATCCAGCAGAATGTAGGAACGTTGGATGCTTTATATAATCAATTGGCCCAGATTTTTAAGATTAACGACACATTAATGGCGAATGTGAAGACCTTCACCGGTCTCGTCGGAGAGCAGGCCGGCGCAACCGAGGAACTCTCGCAAAGATTATCGACGATTAAATAATAAAGAACAGGATAAAGCGCACATGACTACCAGGTCACCGCCTGTACCCTTTGGGGTATTGGGCGGTGTTTTTTTGGCTTTCTTCTGTGCGCTTCCTGAAATCTCCCCCCTCACCGTTCATGACGGGGAAAATCATAAAAGGAATGGGCGCAGGATAACTTATCGGCGGAGATAGGTTCTGCGCCCATTCTTTTGAAAAGTGCTTCTTGCAGCTTGGCAAAGAATTTATAAGTGGTCTTATTACCCGAATTTACTCTCTAACACAAGTCTATCTATTTCTTGACGATAATGGAAATATGTAGTATTCTAAAGGCAACACTCTATAAAATAAAATTAGGATTTACTGGTAGTTTTGTGTAAATTAAAAAGGAGTGATCGGGATGAAAAGATTCTTATTCTTGTCCTTTTTGACCTTGTCGTTTCTTTTCATCTGTTCTCCCATAACAGCCCAGGAAAAAGATTACCTCACTATAAATCTGGGACCTGAAGACAAGGAATGGATGGACGATTATTCCGGTATCTTCATTGTTTTCTACTTTAGCCCACTGGGAGAAATGGTGATGACCGACCCTCTTGGGAGGAAATTGGGTTTTGATCCCATAAAAGAAAAAGAGTATGAAGAAATACCCAACTCCAGCTATGCGGTATATCCTGACGAGGATTGTGAAACCGGCGAAATTCTCGGCGATCCTAGAACAATATTGATGATTGTCCGGCCGGTTGAGGGAGAATACCAGCTAGAAGTAATTGGGATAGGAAGAGGAAACTATACACTCACAATTGCCTTGGATGATAAAGAATCTAACCAAACCAAAGAAATCCACGAAAAAATCCTTATTTCCCCCGGAGCAATTCACACCTATAAGTTTGACTTCAAAAAGTAATAGGTACGGTTAATCCATTCCGCGGTTTGTACAAGCACAAAAAATTCCTTTGCAAAAAAACTTAATTGTGATAGAATATTATAAATATTTATAAGGGAGCGTCGACATTTGACAGAGCGGATCATAGGTGAAGGTTTGACGTTTGATGATATTCTTTTGGTACCGGCCAGATCCGAGGTGGTGCCATCGGAGGTTTCGACCAGGACCCGGATCACAAAGGATATTGTCCTCAATATCCCCTTGCTTAGCGCCGGAATGGATACCGTCACTGAAGCGCGGCTGGCGATCGCCCTGGCCCGTGAAGGCGGGCTGGGCGTCATTCACCGGAATATGTCCCCGGAGGAGCAGGCTTTGGAGGTGGATATAGTAAAGCGCTCCGAACACGGAGTAATTACCAACCCAATTTCGCTTCACCCGGATAACCTGATCCAGGAAGCCCTGGACCTAATGGCCAGATACAGGATTTCTGGTATCCCCATCGTCGAAGGGGAAAAACTGGTCGGAATCATAACCAACCGGGATCTGCGCTTTGTTACCGATTTTCAACAGCTGATCAAGGATGTTATGACCAAGGAGAATTTGATTACAGCGCCGGTGGGGACGACCCTGGAAGAGGCCAAAGCGATTTTGCAGCGGTATAAGATTGAAAAATTACCGTTGGTTGACGAGAAATATCACCTCAAAGGCTTGATTACCATTAAAGACATAGAAAAAGCCCGCCAGTATCCACAATCGGCCAAAGATGAAAAGGGCCGGTTGCTGGTAGGGGCGGCTGTCGGCGTTGCCGATCTGGAAAAACGGGTTCCCCTGCTGGTGGAGGCGGGGGTCGACATCCTCGTGGTAGATTCGGCCCACGGCCATTCCAAAAATGTTTTGCAAGCCGTAAAGGAATTGAAGAAAAAGTACCCTCGCGTTCCGGTAATGGCCGGGAATGTGGCGACAGCAGAAGCCGCCCGTGATCTTTATCTTGCCGGCG
This sequence comes from Bacillota bacterium, assembly GCA_012839115.1. Taxonomy (GTDB): domain Bacteria; phylum Bacillota; class UBA4882; order UBA10575; family UBA10575; genus JAAYGG01. The sequence goes on along the minus strand of DUNX01000072.1, from coordinate 4,550 downwards.
CCGACTGTGTAAAAGTCGGGGTCGGACCGGGCTCAATCTGTACAACCAGAGTAGTGGCGGGGATCGGAGTGCCTCAGGTAACCGCCATCATGGAATGCGCCCGGGTTGCTGAGGAATTCGACCGGCCGTTCGTTGCCGACGGGGGGATCAGGTATTCGGGGGATATTACGAAAAGCATTGCTGCCGGCGCCTATGCCGTTATGTTGGGGAGCCTCTTCGCTGGGACTGAAGAAAGCCCGGGTGAAATTGAGATCTACCAGGGAAGGAGTTTTAAGGTCTACCGGGGAATGGGTTCATTAGGCGCAATGCGCCAGGGTTCCCGTGATCGTTATTTCCAGGAAAGACAGGATAAGTTGGTCCCGGAGGGTATTGAAGGCCGGGTACCGTTTAAGGGTTCATTGGCGGAAACCGTCTATCAATTGATTGGCGGCTTACGGGCGGGGATGGGTTACTGCGGTGTGGGTACCATTGATGAGTTGCGCAAGAAAACGAAGTTTGTCCGGATCAGTAACGCAGGCGTCCGGGAAAGCCATCCCCACAGTGTGCAAATTACTAAAGAGGCGCCGAACTACAGTATGGACTAGTCGCGTTCTGACACGCGCGATAGCGCACGCACGTGTCAGACGCGTAGGCCTTTTTGTACATGCGTTATAACGTATGCGAAAAACGCCACAATGCGCGGTGAAGCAACAGGAAAATAATAAAGCGGAGTGAAGAAGATGACTATCGCCAATGGCCTGTCCATTTTACGGTTACTCTTGTCGCCATTGATCTTTTGGGCTTTTATGTTTTCCCGGCGCAGGTTCATCCTTCTGCTCTGGCTGGTGACCGGTCTTACTGATGTTTTGGACGGGTGGGTGGCCAGAAAACGGGGGGAAATTACCGAACTCGGGAAAATATTGGACCCGGTCGCCGATAAACTGGTACTTGGTTTCTCTCTGGCCGGTTTAATCTACCGGTATAACCTGCCGCTTTGGGTGGGCTTGGTTTACCTGGTTAAAGAGACGGCTCAACTTCTTGGCGGCCTGTTTATCTTCCGGCGGCAGCGGATAACCTTACCTAGTAATCTGTGGGGAAAAGCGGGTACGACTCTCTTTTTCACCGGCTTTTTTCTTTATTTATTCTCCCCGGAGCACGGGTTCTACTTGGTCCTTACGGGACTTGCCGTCTCGGTTATTGCTTTTTGCACTTATACCGTGGAACTGTTTAAACAGGTAAAAAAGACGCCGCATGCGGCCAACCGGTCCTAATAACCTAGCGGGGCCGGCAACCCCTCCGCTCCGCCACCCCTAACTACCTCCATTCTTTTTGATAACCCTTATCCACGTCTCCGCGACTGTCACAGTCTATTTCGCCCGGTTTTTCGATAAGACATCAAAAGCCACGGCCATCAGGAGGACAAAGCCCTTAATCGTCATCTGCCAGTCACTGCCGATACCCATCATGATCATACCGTTATTGAGGACGCCCATCACCAGAGCGCCGACGATCGCCCCGATCACCGTGCCGACCCCGCCGGTGGCGGAAGCCCCGCCGATGAAACAGGCGGCAATGGCGTCCAATTCAAAACCGCTGCCCATAAGAGGGAAGGCCGAATCGGTACGGGCGGCGAAAACAATCCCCGCCACTGCCGATAAAACCGCCATGTTCAGATAGACGAAGAAAAGTACCCGGTTGGTATCGACCCCCGAAAGCTGGGCGGCTCTCTCATTACCGCCCATGGCATAAATATATCGCCCGGGTACGGTTTTAGTAGCAAAAAAGTGGTAACCGGCGATGAGCGCCACCAGAATCACCAAGACAATGGGGATACCCCTGTATGCAGCTAAGGCGTAGGCAAAAAGGTTAACCGCCACGATAATGAGGAGAAGTTGGCTGAGAAAGAGGACGGGCGGGATAACCCCGGTGTTGTTTTTAATTTTCGCCCGGCGTTTTTTTAGTTGAGTGAGAATAAGAAAGATGGAGAAGATTGCCGAAAAAACAATGGGCGTCAGATTGAAACCTTTAATAAAAGGAAAGAGATCCGGGAGATAACCGGAACTGATGGACTGGAAAGACCGGGGAAACGGCGATAACGTCAACCCCTTCAGGATGGTGTTGGTCAGGCCCCGGAACATGAGCATTCCGGCGAGGGTGACGATGAACGCGGGGATGCGGACATAGGCGATCCAGAAACCCTGCCAAACCCCGATGACCCCGCCCATCAGCAGGCCAATGATGATGGCGGTGGTAACATCCATTTTCTGCTCAATGATCAGCGTGCCGACGATCGCGGCGATAAAAGCGGCCACTGAACCAACGGAAAGGTCAATATTGCCGCCGGTCAGGATACAAAGGGTCATGCCAATCGCCAGAATAAGGACATAACTGTTTTGCAGGATCAGGTTGGTGACATTCATCGGTACCAGGAGAATACCCGTGGTGATCTGGAAGAAGATCATAATAACCACTAAAGCGATTAGCATGGCATATTGGCGGATATTTGCCTTCAGAGTGTAACCGATTGATTCATATTTCACGGTTTGCATCATTTTTGCCGTCTCCATTATAGACCCCCCTATTGTTCTGCGTGCTTTGCATACTCTGCATAATGCACCGCATAATCTTCTCCTGAGAGGCATCTCCCTTGGTGAGTTCACCAACGATCCGGCCTTCATTCATCACATAGATCCGGTCGCAAAGGCCAAGAACCTCGGGGAGCTCGGAGGAGATGAAAATAATCGCTTTACCCTCCTCAGCCAGTTGATTGATGATCGTATAGATCTCATATTTCGCCCCCACATCGATGCCCCGGGTCGGTTCATCCAGGATCAAAATGTCCGGTGCGGCAAAGATCCATTTGGCCAGCATCACCTTTTGCTGGTTACCGCCGGAGAGGTTTTGGATCTTCTGGTAGATACTTGACGACCTGATATTCAGCTTGCTCCGGTATTCCGTAGCCACGCGGGTTTCTTCATGGTCACGAATAATCCATCTTTTACTGATCTTGTCAAGACTGGCCAGGGAGATGTTTTGCCGGAGATCGTTGATCAGGATGAGCCCGGCATTTTTCCGGTCTTCAGTGGCATAGGCCAAACCATTTTTAATGGCGTTTTGAATGCTATTAATCATCAGTTTTTTCCCGGCTTTGATGATCTCGCCGCTGATCTGCCGGCCGTAGGCCTTGCCAAAGATGCTCATGGCAAATTCGGTCCGGCCTGAACCCATTAACCCGGAGATGCCCACAATTTCCCCCCGGTGGACGCGGATACTCACATCTTTAATGACTTTTCGCCCTTCAATTTTTGGGTCATAGACAGTCCAGTTATTTATCTCCAGGTAAACTTCGCCGATTTTTGGCCGGCGCTTCGGAAACCGGTCCGTCAATTCCCGGCCGACCATTCCTTTGATGATCCGGTCCTCATTGATCTCACCATTTCTGACATCAATGGTTTCAATGGTGGTCCCGTCCCGGAGGATGGTAATGGCATCGGCCACTTTGATCACTTCGTTTAATTTATGGGAGATTAAGATCGCCGTAATCCCGGATTTCTTCAACTCCAGCAACAACCGTAAGAGATTGTCGGAGTCCTCTTCATTGAGGGCAGCGGTAGGTTCATCAAGGATCAGGAGTTTGACCTCTTTTGCCAGGGCCTTCGCGATTTCCACCAGTTGTTGCTTGCCGACGCCGAGGTCCTTAATCAGCATGTTGGGGTTTTCTTTCAGCCCCACTTTTTCTAGGAGTGAAACCGCATCCTGGCGGGTCTTTTCCCAATTGATCACGCCCCATTTTACCCTCTCATTCCCGAGGAAGATATTCTCAGCTATGGAAAGGTAGGGGATGAGGGCAAGATCCTGATGGATAATGGCGATCCCCTTCCTCTCACTCTCCCGGATACTTCTGAAGGCGCATCTTTCGCCCTGGAAGATAATCTCGCCGCTGTATGTCCCATAGGGATAAACGCCACTGAGGACGTTCATGAGCGTGGATTTACCCGCCCCGTTCTCGCCGACCAGGGCATGGATCTCGCCTGCCGTCACGCTCAGGCTGACATTGTCCAGGGCTTTGACCGCACCAAAGCATTTTGTGATATTTCTCATTTCAAGAATATTCATCTTATCCCGCCTTCTGATGGTAGGTAGAGATTATAGATAATGCTTCCGGGCAAAATTATCCTTCGGCAACCATGCCGGGATAAATTCGCCCGGAAGCACACTTCCCTTTTGTGATCAGCGGTATCTGAAAAATACGACTTTAGCTAGGAGAACTTTATCGTTTTTTGCAGGTATGTATCAGTATTATTTCTTATAATGTCCTGTTTTCCGAATACCGGATTAACGGTAGTTCAGATCTGCAGATCCTCCTCTGTGTAGTACCCGCTGTCGATGAGGAGTTCCCTGTAGTTGTTTATATCCGCATAAACAGGCTCACAGAGGAAGGAGGGGACAATCTTGACGCCATTGTGATAGGTTTTAGTATCATTAACCGGTGCTTCTTCACCTTTCATGATCGCTTCCACCATCTCTACTACCTTGGCCGCAAGGGTTCTTGTATCCTTGAAAATCGACAT
>DUNX01000071.1 GCA_012839115.1 Bacillota bacterium | reverse complement strand
TTTCCCCCCAATCTATACTCGGTCTGTGGGAATACGGTTTTGGACCTCAATGGTTTACGCTTTGAAAAGCCCGGCCGGTACCGCATTGATCTGGCAGTGGACAACCGGCTCGAGAGTTCCCTGCCCCTCACCGTGCACGATGCCGCAGCAAAAAACTGAACACAAACCGGTATCCTTCACGATGGAGGAAGATCACCGGTAGATAGAAAAGGCCCGCCCGTTTAAAACGGACAGGCCTTTTTCCATTAAGGAAGCGTTGCTAGATTATGAATTGAATTATAAGGAAGCGTTGCTAGATTATGAATTAGGGATTCTGGAAGCTCCACTGCTGGTTCTGGCCACCCCCGTAGGAGTAGATCTGGACATTGGCGCCGTCGCCGGTGCCACCAGCGTCAAGGACTCTACCGCTCTCCCGGCCGACAATGCGGTAGTAGCCGCTGCCAACGCTCTCTACTCTCCACTGCTGGTTCTGGCCACCCCAGTAGGAGTAAAGCTGGACATTGGCGCCATTGCCGCTGCCACCAGCGTCAAGGGCTCTGCCGCTCTCCCGGCCTTCGATCCGGTAGTAGCCGCTGCCAACATCCACTAACCGCCACTGCTGGTTCTGGCCGCCCCAGTAGCCGTAAATCTGGACATTGGCGCCGTTGCCGCTGCCGCCAGCATCCAGAGCCTTACCGCTCTGGCGACCGATAATCCGGTACCAGGTGTTGGTTGAAGGTGATGTTCCACCTCCGCCACCGCCACCAGGAGGAGGAGTGCCGCCGCCACCGCCGCCACCGCCACCGCCACCGCCGCCTTCCCATACGGTGACGTTGCCGTAGCCGCTGCTCTGATAGCCTTCGAGTGCCATAATCTGATAGTCATGGTTACCCAGCCGCAGACCTCTGCTGGCCCATGCATTCACGTGGTTGGCAAAGGTAATTGTGGCGTTGCTCCCGGTCGATTTCTTCGATGTCCGGACACTCCAGTACTGATCGAAGGTTCTGGTGCCTTCGATGGACGGCTGGTTGTGACGGGTGGTCCTATAGATATCGTATGTGCCGCCATCAGTGTTAACGGTGCCCATCGAGGAGGCTCCAGGCGGACGCCAGTTGCCCCAGCTCTCAATGATGTAGTATTCGACCAGCGGGTTCCGGGTCCATCCGTAGAGACACAGATAACCGTTGCCGGAGGGTGAGAAAGAACCGGCATTGTAACCGATTACCCGGTTGCTGGAGCCGGTACTCCAGCCTTTACCGCCGACAAAGTTTCCACAATTGCTCCAGGAAGCACTGAAATTACCGCCGGATCCTAAGGTGAAGCTTACTGATCCACCGCCGTCGGTCCAAAATGAATAGAAGTAACCATCATGGTTGCCAGTTTGTGACGAGTATAATGTTTGACCAAATACTGTTGACATAAACACTGCAGCCAGGCAAACCCCGATGGCCAAAAAACCTAACCTTTTCTTCAGTAAAGTTTTCACGTGGTTTTGTTTCTCCTTTCAAGTAAACTCATGAACTCAATCCGACAAACCGACAAAAATTGAAAATGCTGATCTTTACGCCGGACCCATCCCTCCTTCCTTGTCTGTGGATTAACGCGCAACCCGCGCGTGTTCAGCTGGTAGTCACTCCCTGTCCGTATCTCTATGAGGTAATGCGGGACGGGCCACCAAAACGAGCAATGATGCTGTCTGAAGTATGTACCGGTTTCTTGCTTTTTTTGATACTATGTCTTTTTCATAAATATGTCTCTTTGCTCGCCCTTATAACCACATTTTTTCCGGAATTTAACTCTGATGTTTCAATTTCATAATATTTATTTCATACTAATATATAACAACCTTTGTCCGGTGTCAAGGAAAAATAACCCAAATGGCTATCATAACGACAAAAAAAACCGCCGGCAAAGCCGGCCTTTATTCTGCCTCCAGGCGCCGGGTGTGTGCCCCGTTAACCAGGACTTCCACCCAGCCCCTGCCGATCAGGAGGATTTTCTCCCCCAACACCTCATCTCCCTCCCGTACCAGCCAGCTCTGGCTGGGATCTACCGCCGACTCCACTATGGCCAGGGATTCCTGCCCCAATAAAGTACCCCGGAGTACCAGGCCGGAATGGCGCAGGTCCGCCCTTTCCAGTTCCACGCTGCCGGGGGAGAAAGGGTTAAAATAGACGCCGTTTAGTTCCGCTCCGTCCTGCACGTGCGGGGTCGGCAGGTCCGCCTGGTCAACGATGGCTTCTTTTCCCCTGTTGGCCGCAGGCAGAGGAATAACCTGCCGCCATTGGCTGTAACTATAGACTAAAAAAACGCCGGCCGCCAAAGATAACCCCAAGGCAACAGGTAACAACCATTTTTCCCGCATCAGTCCATCCCTTCCCCTCTGGTAAGAGTCGTCAGAGTAATCTGGTAAGTAAGCAACTCGCCGCGTGAGTCGGCGGATAAATGGACCTTTTCGACCAGGATCACCTTTTCTTCCCGCATAAGATCGCTTAAAAATCCGGTCAGCCCGGCAAACTCTCCCCGGCCACTGATGGTGACACCGACCTTTTCCCATTCCTCCAAAGGCGGTAACCGCCGGTGGAGGCGTTTTTCCCGCACGCTCAGGCCGGACTCGGCCGCCAGCCGGTCCAGGGTGGCCACCAGTTCGGCCAGGGCGCTTTCCCGCGGCAACCGGTAAAAGCGACCCTCCCAAAGGGCAACCGTCTCCGTCAGCCGGTCTATCTCCCCATCTAACCCGTCTTTCTGTTCCAGCATGCTCCGGGCGGTGCTTACCCTTTCCCGCAGGAGCCTAAGGTCCTCCGGGACCCGGCCGGAACGGAGGAGGGGAACCCCGAACCGCCAGGCCAGTACCGCCAGGGAGCAAATAATCACAAGCAAGGGAAGGATATTCTTACGGCGCAGGTTCATTTTCCTTCCTCATCTCCTCTCCCAACCCCAGCCGGACCGGAAAGGTGGAAGACCTCCAGCCCTTCCGGATTGGTGGTAATCCCCTCCATTACCTGCAGATTTTTAAAGAAAGGCGACGCCAGGAGCGCCTCGTAAAAAAGAGAAAAGGAGGGGGTCTGTCCGCTCAGGCGGCTAACCTGATTTTTTTCCAGGGTAAGGGTGGTGACAATTGTCCCGTGTGGGACCGCCCGTTCCCACTCAGTTAAAAAGGTGAAGAAGAACCGCCTCTCTTTTTCCAAGGTGGAATAGAGGCCGATCTTCTCCTGCAACCTTCTTTCTTTGGCCAGAAGCCCGCGGATCTCTGTAAGTTCCGGTTCTTGCCGCTGCAGCCACTCCCGGAGAAAAGCCCGTTCTTTCCGGAGAGTATCGAAATGGAAAAAAATGCCACCCGCGCCCAAAAAGAAGGCCAGAAGGAGAAGGCTCCAGGAGAAAAACTCCCTTTTCCCCGGGGGGTCTTTCTCCCCCGGAAAAGACAGGCGCATACCACTGCCGGTCTCCCCCAGGTGTTCCAAAGCCAGCCCGGCGGCGGTTAAAGCCCCGGGTTGCTCCCACTCGCCGGCACTCAAACCTGTAGGCGGGCGGAGACTGGAGAAGGAAGCGACCCGGTCCGGGTCCATACCTAAACTCACCGCCACCGTATTAATCACCGCTTCCCTTTCCGTCTCCGCAAACGGACTGGAAAGGTAGGCAAAGACCGGGTTGACCGTTCGCCATAGATCCGTTGCCTGCGATCCATCCAGATCTGCCGCACCCCGGTTTCTTCGCAACAGGAACTTGGTTAATTTTAACTCTTCAGCCAGTGCCTCCAGGTTGTAAGTGCCATCCGGCGTAACCGGGCTGGGGAAACTCCGGTGGTGAAGAATCCCTTCCCTGCCCAAAAGGAAGACCTCTGTCTCAAAGGAAGATATTTCAACGGCAAACACCTGCTGCCCGTTCCGGCGGAGGTGTTCGGAGAAGGCCAGGAAATAGTTGGCGTTCCCGTAGGGCCGGGGGAGGAGAGAGAACCGGCGCAAGCCGGCGTTGCTCAATATTTGCCGGTAGCCGGCAGCCGCTTGCTGCGGATAGACAAAAGCCTCTACCTCGGATTCGCCCGCGCGCGCGACTTCTCCCGGCTGTACTTTATAGGCAAGGGCCAGTTCTTCCGGGGACCGGAAGAGTTTCGCTTCCAGATTGGCGAGTAAAGCTGTTTTGATCAGCGGTGGCGAGAGACCGGGCAGGACCATCCGTTCCCATTGGCCCAGGCCGGCCGGGAGCGAAACCACCAGCCCCTGCCGGCTGATTCTTTGCCGGTGGAAAGCGGCTCTCAATATTTCTCCGCGGGCTTCGGGGCTGGTCTCAGGCTCCCATTTCCCCTGGGCAAAGTTGACCACCTCCAGACCGTCTTTACCTGCACGCCCGTGTCTTTCCACTTCCAACAAAGTCCAGCCGTCTGCTCGTAGATCCAATCCTACCGCTTTTTTATTCGCCAAGGCCGGTCCCTCCTTCCCCGGTAACCACCCATTCCTCCCGTAAGGAGAGGATTTTGATCGCCCAGGATGTAAGCGCTTTTTCCTTGCTTCTTTCTAGAACGGCAGTCAAGCAAAAATTCGTTCCGGATTCGCCCATAATCCGGATCCGGACCCCCCAGATCCGGGTCTTAAAGGTAAAATAAAGGCGGACATAGGCCGGGTAATTCTCCCCGTATACCTCCTTAAGATAGGCATCGAAATATTCCCACCTGGTAAAAGGGGTGGCTTCCTGGATCGTTTTCAACTCATAAAGCCGGACGCTGTTGGCCGGCGGCGCGCCAATAACGGCATTCAAATGCCGGGGACTGATAAAATTCGGATTCAAGAAACCCTCGGTAGTAACCAAAGGTTCCAACTTCGCTATATCCGGAAAGACCGGGAGGCCAAGTCTGCCGACTAGTTCAAAAAGGCTCGCCTGGTACATGGCATTCCAGCGGTTCCTGTTGAAAGCGTCAATCATCGCCATCTCCGTAGAGGCGCTGTAATTTTCACCCGTCTGTTTGAGCAGGGCAAGGAAGGTCTCCCCGTCCAGCAGGTAAAAAAGGGCCGGATTGAAAACAGTAAGCTCCGGGCGGAGCATATTTTCATAGGTTGCGATGGCCTCCGCCCCCGGTAATCTATATAACTCCTCCACTGTAAATAGGTAGTTCTGCCGGACCACCGCCGGAGTGCTGTAAGCGGAAACGTCGCCGGAAAAAAACCACTGGTGCACAAAGGTGTAGTATCCCGGGGCGTCTTCGAAAAAAGACCGCCACATATAAGCCGGGGTGTTATTTAGATTGAAGCGGCTCCCTTCGTCCCAAAGTTCCACTTCAGCAGCGTAAGTATATCCCAACTCGGCGGCAAGGGCATACGGGAAATCGATTGTCCCCGGGGCGTCATAGTCGCTGTCATCGTGTTGCAGGCGGTGAATTACCAACTGCAGCAGGTTCCGGGCGGCTTCTTTTGTTTCCAGTTCTCTTTTGTACCGGGAATAAAGAAGGCTTTCCAGTTGTACCTGGTAACCCAGGGTAATCAAGATCCCGGTCAGGATCAACAAAACCCAGGTGACAGCCAGTAAAACGGCTCCGCTATTCCCTCTATTCAATACCATATTCCGTCCCCACCAGTATCGGAAAGATAAGATCAGGGAGCGGTTCGCTTTCCCCCGTTTCCTCTTGCCAATGCAGCCGCAGGCGAACCAGGCGCGGGTAATAATCTTCCTGCCAGTAAGGAATCCAGAGACCGGATTTCCCGTCCAGATAGGAAAAGGCCGCTCCCGGCAGCCGGGTAATGACGGTTTCTTCCGCAACCTCCCCGTCCCTGATCCCTTCCCACCGGTAAACCAGGTCCCCGTCGTGGAGAAAAAAACCGGCCCGCCCCGTCACTCCTTCCCGGCTTACCGGTAAAGAAAAACCTTGCGTATTACCGTTTAGTAACTGCAACTTCTCCCCGATATACGGGCAGAGATAGGCGGAACCCAAGATCTCTTCCAGCCTGCGGGTGAGCAAGCGGAGAACCCGCTCCTTATCACCCCGTGTATAACTGCGCCAGGAGAAATCAGCGGTATTCTGCAGAACAGTTATAATTCCCAGCATAATAAAGCCGGTTAAGGTAATGGTCACCAGGACCTCAAAAAGGGTGAAACCCCGGCCGGTTCGGAAAAAGGCCTTACTCCGCTTCCAACCGGGAAACGGTAACCTCTCGCTCACCCAAAAACCCCCTCCAACGGAGATTAAGTCTATGACTGACCAGGCGGCCGGCGGATCTTTCCACTTGATAACTCCAGTAATAATGGGCCCAAGGCGCTGGGAACCGCCCTTCCCGGCCCCTTTCTGCGCCGGCCACAATCTCCTCCAGTTTTCCCCGGGCCAGGAGAAGGGCCTCGGTTTCGGCGGCCATCTGCCCCTGGAAGCCCGCCACTTGCGTAAAGGCCGGCAGAAACTGGCTGAGAAAAAGCCCCAAGAGCGCCAGGGCGGCCACCACTTCCAGCAAGGTTGAACCGGCTGTGCCGGCAAGCTTATCCGTCTTCACCGTCGACAAGGACCTCCGGCGGCCGGCCCTTTGCCGCCAGCACCCGGTAAACCCGGTCCCCTGCCCCCAAAAGAACAACCATCTGTTCTTCCGGGGTTTCTTTTCCGAATTTGATGACCGTCTTCTCATCCTCCGCCTCCTCTTCCCCGGCCAAGGAGAGCCCTGGCAGCGGCCGGCGCAATACCTCTCCTCCCATCTCCAACAGGTAATAGGGTCTACCGGAATGGAAGACCAGCCGTATTTCCCGGCCTGTACCCGCCGCCTCGCTCTCCGCTTCCTTCAAGTCCCGGAGAATCTGCAAAAGGGCGGTATTCTCCTGCCATTTGCAGTAAGCCAGGTCAAAATGGGGAAAAATGAGGGAGGCCAACAAAACCACCAGCAAAAGAACGGCTGCGGTTTCCAGAAGGGTGAAACCGGCCTCCCCTTTAGTACTCCATGACACCTTCGTAGATACCCTCTTCTTCAAAGCTGGGTAAACGGATATCCGCATTGATGCCGGTTCCTCCCTCTCTACCGTCAGCCCCCAGTGAGTAAAGGTCAAAACTCTCCGGGTTGCGCTCCCCGGGGTAGCGGTATACATAAGGGTTACCCCACGGGTCTTCCGGAACAGGCCCGTCGAGATAAGGCCCGCGCCAACGGGGGGAACCCGCCTCCGGTTTCCGGGCAAGGGCGACCAACCCCTCTTCGGTGCTGGGATAGGTCCCTGTGTCAAGCCGGTAAAAATCCAGGGCGCTTTTTAACATGGCCATCTGTGCCTGGGCGGTTTTTACCCTGCCTTCATCCAAACGGTTCATAATTGGCGGCCCCACCAGGGCTAAAAGGGCGGCCACTAGGATAAGGACGGCTACAATCTCCAGGAGGGTAAAACCTTCTTCGCGCGTGCACTCAAGACCCCTCCGCTGTTTAATCTTTCTGCCCATTTCGCTCCTTCTCCCCCTTCTCGCCGCTTTTCACCGTAACGGCGTACTAATGTCAATCTTCATAACCGGCAGCAACACCGCCAATGCAATCAAGAAAAC
>DUNX01000070.1 GCA_012839115.1 Bacillota bacterium | reverse complement strand
TTCGTGCCGGTGACACCTTCTTCTCTCTAGCGCAGAGGTTCAACACAACCGTGGAAGCCATACAAAGAGCGAACCCCGGTGTAGACCCGGACCGGTTACAGATCGGCCAGATCATCTGCATCCCTGGTGTACCAACCCGTTGTCCTTCGGGAACCTTCGAATATACTATTCGTGCCGGTGATACCTTCTTCACCCTGGCACGGCGGTTTGGAACAACGGTAGATGCAATCCAAAGGGCTAATCCCAATGTAGACCCGGACCAGTTACAGATCGGCCAGATCATCTGTATTCCTGGCGTCCCAGCTCCTTGTCCGCCGGGAACCTTTGCTTATACGATCCGTGCCGGTGATACCTTCTTCGCCCTGGCACGGCGGTTTGGAACAACGGTAGATGCGATCCAAAGGGCCAACCCTAATGTGGATCCGGACAGACTACAAATCGGCCAGACCATCTGCATTCCCATGGGCGAAGAGCCGCCCTGTCCTTCCGGTACTACTCCCTATATCATCAGAGCGGGTGACACCTTCTTTAGTATCGCCAGAAGGGCAGGAATAACGGTAGATGACCTGATCCGGGCCAATCCCAATGTGGATCCGGACAGGTTGCAGATTGGCCAGGTTATCTGCATACCATCGATGTAGATTAGTTGGAACGACAAAAAAATCCGGCCGGATCGGGTATTTTTACTGCCCGGATTCGCCGGATTTTTTTCTTTTATTCCTGTCCTTAGCTCTTTTAAATAAGAATATCCCCTACCATTTTCTTCTTTGGTACCTAATCATCCTGTCTTTTGTCTCAGTTGTTATTCAGTTGGTATTCTAGTACAAAGAGTTTCCGCGATCTGAGGATGAATAACAACGCGACTGCGGCCAGTATGAAGACATACAATTCGGCGACCCAGACATTAAAACCTTGCTGAAGAAGGATAACAGGTGGGCCGTTAACTAAAGTATGCAGGAGAATAGCATAAATAACGAAAAGAAATTTCCTTTTCACTACCGCATAAAGCACTATTAAGGAGAGGGCTATCTGGATGATTATGGCGAAAAACCTCTCCAAGCCTCCGGCGAGAAATAAAAAAGGAGAGGTTTCAATTAGTTGGGTCTTGATCAACGCAGCAATCTCACCATCTAATTGCGGCGCAATTACCCGGTCAAAGGTGCCATTGTTAATCATGAAGCTTGTCACGATATTATTGATATAGGACGTACCCACTAATAAGATGGCTTCAATCCCGCCGTGGCCAATACCGTAGGCAATTCCATTTTTCCACGATAATTCGTTATTCAGAAAAAAACGGAAACCAAGATAACGGCCGATTTCTTCGACGAGTCCTGCGGAAAACCCACCGACAACCACAGCGCTAAAAAAGATATTCGTCCATAAACCTTTGAACCAGGGTTGCATGCCGAGTATGTTAAGGATGGGGATACGGATCAGGAGCTGCGAAAGAACAAAAACCGCAACGCCGGTTAGAATTGCTTTTAATGAAATCTGCTCTTTTTTGTACATATAGACCGCGAGGCCCAGCGGGAGGAGAAAAACGAGCAACGCGGAGAAGATCATGAAACCAATCGAAAGTGTGCTGACCACTGAGAATACCCTCTTTTCTTTGATTTTTCTTTCCTTACTCTACCCTACCCTCCCATGGCATTCTAACCATACCATGGACAGTACTATTCTTCCTAACTATAAATACCGGCTATCCGGCACTGCCGGCATTAAATCTTTTTTCTTGACAACGGGTGCATAGCAGCTTACGAATGTGCTCAGTCATTGCCAATGCCTATCCGCATAATCCAGGTATCGCTGCCAGTCATACAAACCCAGTTCATGCCCGCCCTTTCGCAGGTGGTAACCGAGATGGCCCTCATGAAGCTCAGTTCCGGGTTCCGGCATGGCGGTAACCCCCAACCCCGGAAGACCGAAGAGGCTGTAAACGGGTTCCGCGTGGAGGCAGGAGAGGAATTCCCCTTCCGGGTCCGCCCATGCATCTTCACTGGCACTGTTGATATATAAGCGCCTGGGAGCAATCAACGCCAGTAACTGGTGTTGGTCTACGGGCAGTTGCTCCTCGCGGTTGTTAAATTTCTTGTAGTTTTCACAGAACCAGTGGGGAAAAGCGGTATTTATTTTTTCCACGGTCTCACCCCGCATGTGCCGGGCCAGCGCCGCACCGGTACAGCCGGAGCTGTTGCTGATCACAAGGGCGAAACGTTCATCGTTTGCCCCGGTCCATAGGGCGGTTTTACCACCCCGGGAGTGGCCTGCCACCGCCACCCGCCGGCAGTCAATAGCGGGCTCGCTCTCCAAATAATCCATGACCCGCCGGGCGCCCCATGCCCAGGCGGCGATTGTCCCCCAGGCATCCGGGGAACGGGATTCTCCCGGCTGGGCGAAAACGCCGTGGACACCGTTGTGAAAACCGTCATGTTCATCCGGGTCCACATCGGCAGTATAAAAGGTGACGGCAGCATAACCCCGTTTTATAATCTCTTCCACCGGCCAAAAGGGGGTGGATTCCCGTAAATCAATAAGCTCCGGCGGCAGATGGCAGATGAGCAAAAAGGCCGGTACAGGCTGGGCGCTACCGGTGGGGAGAGTGACAAAGACTTTGATCCTCCCCTCCCCTCCCGGTCCGGAAAGACCGATGCTCACCTCTTTGCGGACAGCCTTTCCGGAAAAGAGACCCGGGATGGTCGCGTCAACCTTAAAATGCAAGCCGGCAGGTTTTTCTACCGGCGCCCGTCCATAGACATGGGTCCGGAAGAGTTCAAGGAGTTGCGGCCGGCGTTTCTCCCTCCACTCTTCGATAGTTCTGATCCTCTCCCCTGTCTCACTGAGGAACAACGGGGGCAAAGAAAAAGGAAGGTCCTGCCGGGGTGTGTTTTCTGTGGGTGGGTGCATCGGGTGCATAGAATTATTCCGCATTACTACTCCCCTTTCTTGTTCAAAAAATAAACAAAAAGACCCCAACAAAATTATTACCAAGATCTTCTGCACTATACTAAGGTTTTCCTGCCATCAAAAGAAAGAGCAAACAAGGATCCGGGGTCGCGTGCGGGCGCGCGATCGCAAAGACTGTACCCGGCTCGACAAGGTTTGCTCGTTTTCGAATAGGGAATATCGATACCAAAGAACGGATGGGCGAATTTTGCTTTATAGTCCTCCAGTGCCTATAGTAATCCAGGTCTATGATAGCCATAGTGTCTATGGTAATCCAATACACCAGTGGCTATAGCACACCAGTGGCGGGAATCAGAAGGATTTGCCCGGGATAAATTATATCCTGGTTCAGATCATTTGCCCTCATAATCGCTTCCACCGTGGTATTATACCTCTGCGCCAAGAAAAAGAGGGTATCACCCGGGCTTACCGAAATGGTGAGAAATTGGATGGGAGAAGGCGGAACAGCGCCTACTATTTGCAGGATTTGGCCGGGAAAAATCAGGTCCGAGGTCAAATTATTCACCCGCATCAGAGCCTCGATGGTGGTGTCAAAACGCAAAGCGATTAAATACAAGGTATCACCCGGTTGCACCACGTAATCCCCACCGGGAGGGATTACTGCGCCGGTCTCAACAATTACCCGCGTGCCGACAGACACCCGGTCAAAGAGTTCTTCAGCGTTCTCATTGAACATGCGGACACAGCCGTTTGATACGGCATTGCTGATAGAATCCGGTTGATTTGTGCCGTGAATACCATGGCGTCTTTCGGTAAAAGCCATCCAGCGGGTACCAAAAACACCTCCCGGGTTAAGCAGTTTGTCAATAATCATGAATTCTCCGGCTGGTGTCGGTGTGGTCGGTTTCCCGATGGCCACCGGGTAATTGGCGACCAGGTTGTCATCTTCAAAAAGAAGGAGCCGGCGCAGGCTTAAGACAATCCGTATATACAGTTCCGGACTGTTTATTTGTTGTTTCCGGTCTTTCTCCCCCATTCCGGAAAGTTTCGCAGTAAGGGGTTCCCCTCCGAACATCCGCCGCCAGGTTTCGCTGTCCACCACTCCTGTTGGCTCCAAATCTACACTGGCCTGGAACTGTTTGACTGCAGCCTCCGTCTTGTCACCAAAGATATTGTCAACCAACATCAAAGGAAAACCCAAGAAGCTCAACTGCTCTTGAAGATTGCCCACGGGAACAATGGTCATACCGCGACTGAGAATGAGAGGTTGCTCCGGCATAAAAAACACCACCCGTTTTCTCCTAATGATATTTTCCTATCCCATCATATGCGGAAAAAACAAGGTGGCAACAGTAAATAAATAGAGTATGTCTAGAATCCGGTCAACTCTCTTTTTCAAATTTATCTTTGCTGGCCCCACAAACCGGACATTTCCAGTCGGCGGGTAATTCGCTGAACGGCGTCCCCGGAGATATATTGTTATTAGGATCTCCATCCTCCGGGTCATAAACATAACCGCAGACCGTACAGATGTATTTCTCCATAGACTGCCCTCCCTTCTTTTTTTCAGTAAATTGGAAAGTTGGCGCCGTTGACGGCACCCCTCTCTTTAATACCCGGTGGTAGTAGTCATAGGTCATGGGAGCCCCTTCCTTGAGGATTAACGCCTCCGTCACCTCACCCAGGAAAAGGGTGTGGGTGCCGGCATCTACTTTCTGGATTATGGTGGCTGCCAGGTAGGCCAGGCTGTGGTCGGTAATATATGGTACTTGCTCACCGGTCCACCCGTGTCCCACCCCGGCGAGCTTGTCTATATCTCTTCCACTATTGAAACCAAACCGTTGAATCAAAGAAAACGGGGTTTCTTGTTCCAAAACAGTAATGACAAAATGCCCGCTACTGGTGATATATTCATGGGTAAGGTTTTGTTTATGGATCCCCACGGTAATAATCACCGGTTGCGCAGAGATCTGCATTACCGCATTGGCAATCTGGCCGTTAGATTTTTCTCCTTCTTTTGATGTAATAATGTACAGCCCGTAACCGATCTTATGTAGTGCTTTAGGGTCGAACACAGTGCTTCTCTCCTTCTACCATCTTGTTCTCTATCTTTTGCCGTTTATCTGATACTCCAGAGTGGTATTGATTTCCTTCTTTACTGGCGCGCGCGTGACTAACGCTTCGCTCTCCATGGGAAGCGAATGGATTTCAGCCTTTGGGTCCAAGCAGAGGCGGA
The DNA here is from genome assembly GCA_012839115.1 of Bacillota bacterium. Lineage (GTDB taxonomy): Bacteria > Bacillota > UBA4882 > UBA10575 > UBA10575 > JAAYGG01. Next base: position 1,635 of record DUNX01000070.1, on the reverse strand, counting down.
AAAACTAAAATAGTTCAATTGTTCAATTGCTAAACATTCAGAAATCCTTGTCCATCCATATCCGCCAGGCCAATCCCCCACCAGTCAGCCCGTAGGCCAAATCCAGCCGAACCGGGTAACCCAAAGGTGTTCCAACCGCCAACCCGACACCGGCGCCGGATTCCCAATCATATCCTGTGGTCCTTTCATGATCAGACCAGGCCCGCCCGTAATCAACAAAAGCCAGCAACCAGGAATTTCTGGACAAGAGGTGCCTGTATTCCAAAGAAGCGCTCAGATAGGTATGGCCGGTAAATGCCGGGGAAAAACCACGGATCGGCACCGGACCAAAACCACCAATTGTAAACTGGCGGTTAAGGGGTGCAGATTTTGCCATAGACCCGGCATAAAGGGTGGTAAGTAGCTCGTTTTCCCCAATCCGGCTGCGGCGGAGAAGAACTGTACTTGCCGCCGGGTAAGAGGGGAAGTTTCCGGTTGAATCCAAAACGTAACGGAGAGACAGCCGGCACTCAAGCCACCCGGACCATTTACAATCAGGACCAATGCTTAAATAAGCCTGGTTCAGGCTATCAGCCCCGTCAAGGCTTACCTGGACAGGGCTGTAATTAATCGTCCCCCCGTACTCGCAATCACCAAAGGTGTAGCGAAGAAGAGAAATGCTGGTGAAAAAGCCGGTACTGGAGAAACTGGGCGGGTTGTCAAGGGGATAAAACCACCTGTGGTTTTCGGACCATTGTAAATTACCCTTCAGGAACCACCCTTTAGAGAGGGATTGGTTGAATCCCAGGCCGATCCAGGGGTTGGCGCCCCAGCCACCGCTGGCAGTGAGGTTCAGTCCGGTACCAAAGGGATTATAAAAGGTCTGTGTGTAGTAGTTGGAAAAGAGATTTTGTATATTGATAATAAAAAACTCCAAAGGATCAAGGTAGAGAATATGGGTATCACTTGCCCTCACCACCACCCGGAGTTCACCGCCGGGTAAAGGCTCTGTTATAACACGTAAGGAAAGGGGGTCAAAACAATTCATGGCTTTAAGACGGGTGATGGTTAAATCCAGATACTCATCCCGCCAGTAATCGCCCGGAGAAAAAGGAAGCTGCCTTTGAATTACCTCTTCACCGGTCCGGCTGTTACCAAGGATTATTATTTCGCCGATCCGGGCGCCGCCGGCGGCAACACCGTCTGCAGCTGCAGGCACGGAAAAAGAAAGCAAGGATATGACAACTACGCCAATGAAAAAAGTACAAAAATGGGTTTGTCCCGGTATGAACCGGTTTAATTTGCGTTGTTTTAATCTGAATCGCGTCAATCTACACCACCTCAATTTGCAGTGTCAATTCCAGTAAACCTACGTTAACGGCTTGCCTTAGTAATCTGGCCTTTTTCATCAATACGCAACGGGTACCTGAGCCCGGCCTGGCAGATCTGCAGAACCATGGGGTCGACCTCTTCCCATAATTCAACGGCCAGACCAGCCCGGTAATGTTGTAGAGCCTGTTCCCTACGGCCCAGGGTATCGTAGGCCACACCCAGCCAGGCGTGGGCCGCCAGTAAATAATAGGGATCCGGCAAGTTGGCACTGATGACGCATTGCTCCAAATAGCCCAAGCCTGCTTGAAGCTCTCCAGTCCGCAG
>DUNX01000069.1 GCA_012839115.1 Bacillota bacterium | reverse complement strand
TTATTATGTCGATATGTTACCATGAACATTGGTTTTCAGAAAAAATGCAAAAAACTCATTGACATGTTCCCGTAAACGAAAGGTGCAAAAAATCAGCCCAAGACATCAATCCGAGCGGCTCGTGCCACATTGAGAGTGTAGTTCTGATGACGAATTGTGGTTCAAAAGATAGATGAGGCAGGCCAACCACTATGATGTAGTGGTTTCAGAGCAATGAATTGGTAAACTGACATTGATAATTTTGATGATGGCAGCGGGTAACAGCACCGAACGGGGATAAAGTCAGGCCAACCCAAGTATCTTCTCAAATTGTTCCACAGCAAGCATATCTTTTCTCATGGCTTCCCGACCTGCGTCGGCCAGGATTTTTCGAGCCTTACGCGACTGGAATTTTTCAAAACCGGCTTCATCGAAGGTGAATCCTTGACTCCACAGGAAGCCGGCATATGAAGCGCAATCGTTCAAGGCTTGGATTGCCGTTTCGAGTTCGTCTTTCCACTCGGGGAAGCGTTCGGCCAGGAAGCGGTAATAAGGCAACGGTTTTTTACGGGCGTCAATTTGGCAAAGGGCATCGCAATAAATAAAAAACAGGTGTTCAACGCTGTTTGCAACGCCGCGAACTGCCGGAGCATCTGCTGCGCGTAGGACAAACGACGAAAAATCGTCATGTTCCAAATGATACAAAAACGATTCCCAAGCGGCAAAGCCGATCTTTTTTCCGCGAATCCCGGCGGTATTCCGGGCGTGGTCTGAGATAAAGCGAAAAGCGGATAACGCCGTGTCTCGTTCCGAAGCCGCTTCTTCTTTGTGTTGCAATAGAATATATCCGGACAAGTTGTTCTCCCAGTTATCCCACGTGACCGGTACAGTTACATCGGATGGCTGCGAAACCCCGGCTTCAAAACCATTGTTGTAGCTATAACCGATGATTTTTTGCCCATCATCCTCGTATCCGAAAAAGACATTCAAATCGCAGTCGGCGTGTTCTATATACCTTATCAGTACAGGGAAGCCTTTATCAATAGCGGAAACGAAATCCCGCCTTATCTGTGCGGCATCTGTATTCATGTATCTTCCGTCCTTGCTGCGGTGAACTGTTATATATTTTGCATGCCAACCAATAGCGGACAACACGCGATTTTCGGTTTCGAATGGGGTTTCGTTAATACTCTGAGTAGTTTCGTTACCGAATACCCATACGCCATCCGTCCAACAGAAACGATTGCCTTCACCGCTTAGGGCGGTCAGCTTGGCTTTATCGCAGTCTTCGCCAAGGCATTTGAGCGTCGCCTCAAGCAGGGTAATAAAGAATGAGGCATTATTGCCATCATATGATATCTCCGGCATATTTGGAATAAGACGTCTTTGCATGGTAAACCCTCCTCTTACATCAATATTGATGGAGATGGGTGCAAAGCTTTTCAATACTGCTTTCTGGTGTTTGGCAGCAGATGGTGTAACACCATGGAAGCGCGTAAACGCCTTGGTGAAGCTCTCAGCAGTTTCATATCCATATTTTAGGGCTATATCAAGAACTTTTGCACCGGATTCCTTTAGCTCATTTCCAGCCAACGTCAGCCGTCGCGAGCGTATATAGTCACCTACTGTCATGCCTGTGACGATGCTGAAAATTCTCTGAAAATTTGCGCTTGATGAATTAGCGCTGCGTGCGATATCCTCAATAGTAAGTTCTTCTGCCAGTCTGTCCTCTATGAAATCGATAGCGCTTTGCATTTCCTTTATCCAGTACATAATGGGTTATACCTCCCCAGCGAGGATATGATAACAGAAAAACGAAACAGTTTCTTGTTATATAATGCTTAGATGTGTCCGATAAATTGCTGTATGTATAGCTGCTAAATATTATACAATACTTGTTTATCTAAGTGAACCTACTCCGCATGATATTGAAAGCTATATTAAAGGCAAAGAACCTGTCATTATGGAAATATATAAGCTGTGTAGAATTGAACCATGAAAGGGGCAAGGGAACTGAAAAGAGTTTATTTTTGGCATGAAAAAGATGGGGATGAAAATGAAAGTATTTCAAAGCGATAAAGAAAGAGCTTACTTCCCAACGGAAGGTTGGAAACGCTCAACCCCGGAGCAGCAAGAGATGGATTCCAGCATTCTTGCTGAGGTATTAGATATCTCGAAAAGCATTTTAAGAGCTACTTCAGTTTTATTATTATGAAGAATGGATATTTGGTCTTTGCACCGCATAATGAAGATCCATATGAAGAAAAAAGCTCTCAACTGCAAAAAGCTTTTTTTTCATTACTGACAAAAGTTTTAAGAAAGCCCGGCGCTACCTTCAAAGATAAACATTCTGATACGTTTTATCTGCGGTCGGTTACGAAAAGCATCATCTCGATTCTTGTAGGGATTGCTATAGATCAAGGGTATATAAAAAGCATTGACGATAGAGTCCTTGATTATTCGCCGCAAAGCTACACCCAGATTTCGGATGAACGTTGGCGGAATCTAAAAATAGAACACTTACTGACGATGAAATCAGGCATACCTTCGATTGAAAGCGGGGGTATTGCCTTGAAAATGCTCCTTGGCAATGGCGATTGGGTTAAATTTATATTGAATTTACCTTTACAATGTGAGCCGGGAGAGAAATTTGTTTATAATTCCGCCAATACGCACCTATTATCTGCAATAATAACAAATGCGACGGGCATGAGTACTCTGGATTTTGCCAAGAGATTTCTCTTTGCGCCATTGGGAATAAAATAAGTATACTGGGAGAAGGATGACAAAGGTATCAACTTTGGCGGTGGGAACCTGTTTATGTCCCAATACGACCTTGCCTAAATCGGTTATTTATATTTAAATAACGGAGTTTGGGATAATAAAGTGATTGTATCAAAACAGTGGGTGGAGCAGTCTTTGCAAAGTTATCATGAGTGGATGTATGGGTTTCACTATGGGTACTTATGGTATCTGAAGAAAGAAAAAATCGAAAAAACAGGAGAAGAATATATAACATACTCTGCTTCGGGTGCAGGGGGACAAAAAATATATGTAATTCCAGATTTAGATATGGTCATCACAGTTACTTCAAGAACAAGTTTGGTAAAGGATAATAGCCATATCTTGAATGATGTGATAGGCAGATTTATTTTGCCGTCTGTAAGATGAATTAGTTTTTTTGAATTCACAATAAAGAGGTGCGGAGATGCAAAACTCAGCATTATTCCGAGGGCACAAAAAAGGGGCATGGTTTATTCTTTTATCCATCCTGATCAGTTTACTTCTGGCCTTGTTCTCCGGCAGCCTGCAAATGAAGAAGGCTATCCGTGCCAATGTGCCGCTTGACGAATTTAAGGCGCATATGGATAAGCGTATCCCCGCCCTGATGAAGTTGTATCAGATACCGGGTTGCAGTATCGCGCTGGTGAAGGGCGGCGAAATCGTATGGACTGAGGCGTATGGTTATGCGGATGTAGAAAGCGGCAGGACGTTGAGGGTCGATACACCTATGAGCGTACAATCTATTACAAAATCCGTTACCGCCTGGGGAATAATGCGGCTTGCGGTAAAGGGTTTGATTGACTTGGATGCTCCGGTATCGCGGTATCTGAAAAGCTGGCAATTTCCGCAGTCAGATTATCCGACAGAGAAGATTACCATACGTCAGCTTTTAAGCCACACCGCCGGGATGCCACTGGGCGATTTCAACAATATCTACGCCCCCGGCGAGGTAATGCCCTCTAACCAGGAGGTGATGACCAAGGAAGCGGCGCCCATCCTTGAGGCAGGGGCGGGATTCTCCTACTCCAATGTGGGCTATAACCTTTTGGAGATTCTAATAGAGGATGTAACAGGGCAAAGCTTTTCAGAGTATTTGCGCTCGGAGGTATTTCTACCGCTGGGCATGGAAAGCGCCACCTTTACGATAGACGCAACGGCGACGCCATACCCGCCTACGGGATATGACCTTAGTGGAAAGCCGGTGCCGGTCTATCTCTATCCAGTAAAGGCTTCGGGCGGTCTGTTTGCCACAGCACATGATATTGCCCGCTTTGCGGTAGCGGGCTTGAAAGAAAACCCTGTTCTGGACAGCAAAAGTGTTGAACAGTTGTATCAGCCCGAAAGCTATAAAATCGGAATTTATGGTCTAGTATTTTCGGCATATGGATTGGGCCATTATATTGAAAAGTTACCGAACGGCTTGCGCAGCGTTTCCCACGGCGGTCAGGGCAAGGGCATCATGACGCATTTTCAGGCGGTACCGGCGACCGGCGATGCGATCGTGATTCTCACAAACACCCAAAGAAGCTGGCCATTCATCGCCCATGTGCTTAGTGATTGGGCGCAGTGGCGGGCATTTCCCTCCGTCGGCATGGGAAGGATTATCTGGGGGCATTATGGCTTCTGCTTGGTCATTGGTATGCTGATCTCTGCAAGTTTCTTCATGATATTGAGGCTGATTGTCGACCCCTCCCGGCAAAGGCGGGCCGGATTCAGACTGCTTCGAGCTGGGACCGGACTTATTCTGCTCGGAGTTCTAATCTGGTGCATTTTTCAAGAGTATCTCTTTGTTACTTCGGTTTTCCCGGTTCTCTCCACGTGGCTTGGGGGCTCGGTATTAGTATTCTCTATCGCGTTGCTGTTGTCCGCGTTGTTACCCGCACACCCCCGGAGATGGGTTTATAAAACATGACATACAGCCGTCGTGTTTAGCGTGATAAAATAATTAACAGTAATTGCAATGGAGATTTATGGTTGATGAAAATGCGGAGGATTTATAGGATAAAAATCGTGATGTAAACAAAATCAGATAAAGGGGTTTGGAGAATGAATAATCTGTTTCAAAAGGCAAAGGAGTTCATATACAGGAATGCCAGGCCATTGGATTTGGCCCGGTGGCAATATCACTTTGAAAATGGGAGTAAAGAAGCGGTTTTAAATGCTTTGTCCTATTATCAGAACAAGGATGGGGGTTTTGGACATGCCCTGGAACCTGATGCCTGGAATCCAGATTCTTCGCCCATTCAAACCTGGTATGCCACGGAAATACTACGTGAAATCAACTTTACCGATAACTCGCATCCGGTAATCAAGGGAATTTTGAATTATCTCGGAAGCGGAAAAGATTTTAACGGACGTTATTGGCATAATATCGTAAAGAGCAATGACGACTACCCCCATGCGCCATGGTGGAACACTGTAACAGGCCGCGCCGCTCATGATGACTACAATCCCACGGCTTGCCTGGCGGGCTTTATCATTAAGTATGCGGATAAAAATAGCGATCTTTACAACCTTGGTTGCCGCTTGGCGAAAGAAGCTGTAAATGCCTATATGAACCAGGATTTTCTCAGCAATATGGCCACAGTGCTGTGCTATATCCGTCTCATGCAATATGTGGAGGAAGCAGGCGGCACCGCTATTTTTGATCTTAATGCTTTAAAAGGTAAGTTAATAAAGCAGGTTGAAGTCACTATTACAAGAGATACTGCTGAATGGGAAAGATCATACGTTTGTAAACCCTCGCTATTTATCAATGGCAAAGAAAGCATATTTTATGCCAGCAATAAGGAAATTTCTGATTTTGAATGTGATTTTATCATTAAAACGCAGCTTGATGATGGCTCATGGCATATTACCTGGTATTGGGCGGCCTATCCTGACGAGTGGGCGATAAGTAAAAACTGGTGGAAGGCCAATGGAATAATTTCAAATCTCCTTTATTTAAGAGGCTTTAATAAAATTCAGTTTTAACATGTTGTTTCTTAGAGCTGACGTTATTTGGATTGACGCACTGGATCTTTAGAGGAGGAAGAACATGGAGAATATATTCTCCCCTGAAAAGATCAATTATGGCAGGCAGATAGAGCTTGATGTGGCAAGAGGTCTTGCCATTGCTTATATGGTTCTGGGACATGCATTTGAACTCTTCACCGGGTATTTGTTTAAAAAAACGCTTCTTTCTTATATTATTTCATCTCTCGGGGCCCCTCCGGCAGCAGCGGTATTCATGTTCCTGATGGGCGTTGGCATTGTCTACTCAAAAAGAGCTTCTGCTCTTTTTCTCTTCAAAAGGGGGATTATGATCCTGGTTTTAGCTTATGGACTGGGATTATTCCGTGATCTGATCCCTTCGTACATAAGTTACCTGGTTAAAGGTGATCCGGAAATCCTCAAAGAAGGCTTCCATGAGATGTTGGGGGCTGATATTCTCCAGTTTGCGGGGGTTACTTTTCTCTTCTTTTCTGTGGCCATAAAGTTGAAATTAAAAGCATGGCAGGTTGTCTCGTGCGCCCTTGTTTTTAGTACAATAGACATCATTCTGGGCGAAAGAACCACAGGAATTTTTGGCCTCAACGTAGTGGCAGGACTGTTCTGGGGGGCATGGGAAAAGGCCTGGTTCCCGTTTTTCTCATGGATATTCTTCCCTGTTGCCGGCTATGTTTTCGGGATTTTCCTCATACACTGCGCGGATAAAACGGGAATGTACAAGAGGACACTGGTCACGAGCGCTCTTGCCTTTATCCCATTGTTCATTTTTGGCTACAGTTATGGAATTGGTTATGGAGCCATTGGCGAAGACTATCAACATTTTTATTATCAGCATGACTTTTTTGGGAATATGGTATTAACAGTTTTTTTGCTCTTCTGGATCAGCCTCTTATATTTTGTCACTCTTTCCTTAAAGAATTGCAGTTTTAACACTCTGAAGCGGTGGAGTAAAAATGTGACTGAGATCTATGTTATCCATTGGATTATTTTAAGAATTCTCCGTCATATAATTGAAGGATCTTTAAGTGTCTGGGTGATTATTATAATGTCTGCCGTTATCTTAATGGTCTCTGATTTACTGGCGATTCTTTATCAAAAACTGAAAATGACTTAGATGCGGGCTGTTTTATTCATGCGTAGAGTAATGTTACTGTTCGCAGGGATGGGAGGAAAGCAGATGGACGGGATCCAAGAAGTATATGAGTTTTTAAAGAGGTGCGGGACGTATTATTTGGCTACCGTGGAAGGAGACAAGCCGAGAGTCAGGCCCTTTGGTACAGTGGATCTTTTTGAAGGGAAGCTTTATATTCAAACAGGCAAGGTAAAAGCCGTCTCCAAGCAGCTCCAGGCCAACCCAAAGGCGGAGATTTGCGCTTGTGCTGATGGGAAATGGCTGAGGGTAGCCGGCAAGCTGATCAGGGATGACAGGGTGGAAGCCAAAAAGCATCTGCTTGACAATTACCCTGAACTTCAAGGCATGTATTCACCGGAGGACGACAATACCGAGGTCCTCTATTTTACGGATGCGACCGCCACGTTTTATTCCTTCACAGAACCGCCAAGGGTAGTCAAGTTCTAAACATAACGAAATAATCCGTAGCGGTATTTACGGGAAAAGAGGAAGCACACTCAGAGGTGGGATCTTCGGTGCAGAAGATAGGATTACTGCATACAGGTCAGACGACCTGGAAGATGTAGAATTTCAAATAACCCGTCTCAGGAACATTCCACAGGATGGGATGGTCCGGAGCCTGCTGGCGGGCTTCAACCTGCCTGAGGGATACGGCGGCATCCTTTGCCGCACTTGTCAACGTTTTGCGGAATAAGGCATCCGTCATGAAATGGCTGCAACTGCAAGTGGCCAGATATCCGCCCCTGGGCAGCAGCTTCATGGCTTTCAGGTTAATCTCTTTATAGCCGCGGGCGGCGTCCTGCACCGTTTTGGAGGATTTGGTGAAGGCCGGCGGGTCAAGGATGATAAAGTCATAGTCCCGGCATTTCCTGTCGGCCAGCTTTGTCAGGAGGTCAAACACGTCCGCGCAGAGAAAATCCATCTTTCCGTCCAGCCCGTTGCGTACGGCATTTGCTTTTGCCATGTCAATGGCGGGCTGTGAGATATCCACGCAGGTCACATGGTCTGCCCCGCCCAACGCCGCATTGAGGCCGAAGGAGCCGGCATAGGTAAAGCAGTCCAGTACCTGCTTGCCCCTGGCAATCCGGGCTACCGCGGCACGGTTATACTTCTGGTCCAGGAAAAAGCCGGTTTTTTGCCCGTTTTCCACATCTACCAGGTATCGCACGCCATTTTCGCAGATCTCCGTCACGGCGGATTCCGGCAGGGGTATACCCTCCAACCGGTACCAACCCTTATCTTCCGGCAGCCCTTCCCGTGCCCGCAAGGGAGTGTCGTTTCGCTCATAAATACCGGTGAGAGTCTCGCCCATCTCCGTAAGGACATCCCAAAGGGCGCGGTAAACCGTATCCTTGACCAGTTCCATGCCGAGGCAGGCAATCTGCACGGAGAGAATGCCGCCGTAGCGGTCCACGGTCAGCCCCGGCATCTGGTCAGCCTCACTATGAATCAGGCGGCAGCAGGCAAAGTCCGCGCCGGGCATGACGGTTTTACGGTAACAAACGGCATACTCTACACGGCGGCGCCAAAAGCGGGCGTCAAAAAGATCGTTGGCGTTGCGGGAAATAAGCCGGACAGTAATCTTGCTGGCTTTGTTGTAAAAACCCGTACCCATATAGGCGTTTCCGGCGAAGACATCCACCAACCCGCCGTTTTGGGGCGCGCCCTCTGTTTTACGGATCTCTTCCCGGTAGATCCATGAATGCCCATTCTTGACACTCCGCTCCGCCTTGGGGGAGATCATGACTTTGGGATACGGCCGTTCCTGTTTCATCGATGTCACCTTTCGAAATGCTTCTTTATAATTTCTTTTCTGCGCTGATTGTACCATGTTTCTCTTCTGCCTTCAACATGGCATCAGAACGAATTTTGTTCTTGCCGGCTTTAATGAGGCTGAATGGAAAGCTGCACTCGGGATTAAATAACCAAGCCCGGGGATGGGAGTAAAGGCGGCAATAGTCATGTGGAGTGCGTGACATTGCCGGTCGCGGACGGATAAAAAGAAAAGGGCGATCATGCCCTTATTCTTTTTGTTCCGCTTTCATCTTGGTAATGGCTTCCCAAAGGCCAAGGAGGTAAGTGACACCGAGCGCCCGGTCGTAAAGGCCATAACCCGGCCGGGCTTTTTCGCCCCAGATCATCCGGCCGTGATCGGGGCGGATGTAACCGTCGAAACCGCTGTCATGAAAAGCCTTGACGATAGCGAACATATCCAGACTCCCGCAGAAACTGGGATGGGCGGCCTCGTCAAAATCCCGGGGCGAAAGGCGTTTGACGTTCCTGATGTGGGCAAAATGGATCCGGCCCTGGCCGGCGAATTCGCGGATCATGGCCGGGAGATCATTATCCGGGTTGGCGCCAAGGGAGCCGGTGCAGATGGCAAGACCGTTGTAGACACTGTCATGCAAGGCCAGGAAGGTCCGGATCCCTTCCGCATCGGTGATCGCCTTCGGGAGACCATAGAGGGGCCATGGCGGGTCGTCGGGGTGGATCGCCATTTTGATATCAAGCTCTTCAGCGTGGGGAATGACGGCAGCCAGGAAATATCTCAAATTGGCCCAATAGGCCTCCAGGGTCATGCTCTGGTAAAACCCGATATCCGCCGCCATGGCGGCCAGGCGCTCCGGTTCCCAGCCGGGAAGGGAGTAACCCCGGGCTTGGCTGAACATGACATCAGCCATTTTCGCCGGGTTCATCTTTACGACTTCTTCATGCCGGTAGGACATGACGGTGCTGCCGTCCGGCAAAGGGGCGGCCAGGTCGCTTCTGGCCCAGTCAACAACCGGCATGAAGTTATAGCAGAGGCATTTGATGCCGATAGCGGCCAGGTTCTCCATGGTCTTCAGGTAGTTCTCAGTATACCGGTCCCGGGTGGGCAGGCCTTTTTTGATATCCTCATGGATATTGACACTTTCAATCACTTCAACTTCCAGGCCGGCCTTGTTGATCTCCTCTTTCAAAGCAACCAGCCGGTCCAAAGGCCAAACCTCGCCGACGGGGACGTCGGTGAGACAGGTGGCCACCCCGGTAACCCCAGGTATCTGCTTAATCTGTGCGAGGGTTACACTGTCATCCCCGCCAGGGAACCAGCGCATAATCATCTTCATCGTCTTGTTCACACCCCTATTGCCACGAAAATAGATGCAATAATATTGTACCGGAAATTGCTTTCCAGGGGAAGAGCAAGACGGGGGACGGTTCTGTGTCTTGTCCTGTCTTGAAAATGTTGATTATAAGTTAATGGCTCTCGAGGCGCCGGATTATTGTATAATAGTTTATATCGCCTGTGTATTTTTATCTTTCACCTAATATACGAAACAAATGCAGAATGGAGAATTGACACATGATCCAAGAGATGATTAAGGCATTTTTCTTGATCTTCATTGCCGAAATGGGGGACAAGACCCAGATTCTCGCCATGGCATTTGCCACCCGGTTCCCGGTAAGAAAGGTACTGCTGGGAATAGGGTTGGGAGCATTGCTCAACCATGGCCTGGCAGTTGCTTTAGGAAGCTCTCTCTCCCGGGTGGTTCCGCTCAGTACTATTCAGATAATTGCCGGAGCTGCGTTTATTGGCTTTGCCCTGTGGACGCTGAAGCCTGAGAACGGGGAAGAAGAGAAAGAGCCAAGGATGCAATTCGGACCAACAGCAACGGTTGCCTTGGCTTTTTTCATAGGTGAGCTTGGCGATAAAACCCAATTGACCGCAATCACTCTGGCCGCGGATGCCAGGTATCCATTGTTGATCCTGGGCGGAACGGTTTCCGGGATGATCGCCACTGGAGCCTTGGGAATTTTTATCGGTAAAAAGCTGGGCGAGAAGATCCCGGAACTGGGTATTAAAATACTGGCCGCTTCCGTTTTTATCTTATTCGGCCTGCAGAAGCTGTTCCAGACAATACCTGCGCAATTTTTGCGGGCCTATACGGTGCTTCCCTTCATCTGCCTATTGACTCTGACCGTACTCTGGATGGTGCATTTATTAATCCGCAGGAGACGTGCGGGAATCCAGTCTGCCTTTGTTACTAAAGCAAAACTGCTTCATGATTATTACCAGCATATAAAAGAAGATCTGAACGATATTTGTTTGGGTCTGACGTATTGCTGTGCGTGCCAGGAAAACCAGTGTGCCGTTGGCCAGTCAAAAGAGATTGTCCAATCGGCATTGGCCAATCAAGAGTGGCAGGAGCCGGCAGAGGAGACCGGGACGAACCACTGGGATAAACCTTTTGTAAAAGAGCGAGTTTTAGATTGCCTGGTGGATACCCTTTGGTTGCTCAGCAGGATTCAAGATGAAAAGAGCTTAACCAATGTCCATTTCATCAGAGGGCAAATGGAGACAATCCTTCTTGGGCAACCGATAAAAGGATTCGGGAATATCGAATCATACCTGGCAAAAGTGAGAGAGATAGATGCTGAGATAGCCGGGAAGATTGATGGCATGTTCCGGATACAGGCAGCCAATGAGTTAAGACAACCCTCTAAACCTGCAATAGAGGGCAGAAAAAGTCGGGCATGACTCTTCAATAGATACTATAATTAAATCACAGCCGGCGAGGAGTTTATGTTATGAGTGGATGGATGATAGAGGGTATTCAAAACGCCATCGAGTATATTGAGGAGAATCTTATCGGGGAACTGAAGATCGAGGAGATTGCTGAAAAAGCATATGTTTCGGCCTTTCATTTCCAGAGGATCTTCAGTATACTATGCGGCTTTACTGTCGGAGAGTATATTAGAAACCGTAGGCTTAGTATGGCAGCGCAGGAGCTTTCCAAAGCAGATGCCAGGATCGTTGATGTTGCCATCAAGTATGGTTATGATTCTCCGGACAGCTTTACCCGGGCATTCACCAAATTTCATGGCATTCCTCCCTCGGCGGCCAAAGCCAAGGGTGCAAACCTCAAATCGTTTGCACGCCTTAGGATTAAATTAGTATTGGAGGGTGGACAAATGCTCGAGTACAAGATCGTGGAAAAGGCACAGTTCACGGTGATGGGTAAAGCAAGGACCTTCGACACGGATACTGCTTATCATGAGATCCCCAAGTTTTGGGAGGAACACCTGCAGAGTGAAGAGAAGAATATCGTTTGTGGCATGTACGGGGTCTGCATCGATAGTGGCGGGAAAAAATTCGAGTACCTGATCGCAGATAACTATTTGCCATGGAATGAGATTCCTGATGGCTATGAAACCCGGGTGATTCCTGCTGGAACTTGGGCGGTATTCCCATGCCGGGGCGCTTTGCCCAAATCATTGCAGGACGTTAACAAAAGAATCTGGAGCGAGTGGTTGCCAAGTTGCAAGGAATACAAGCTTGCCGGAGACTATAATATTGAATTGTATACCCCGCCTACCGGGAATCCGGACGATTATTATTGCGAAATCTGGATACCGGTAGAGAGAGTTTGAAATGAATATACTCTGTAAATAGCCTTTTGATATTAATTATGGGGATTGCCGGCCAAGGAAGTGAAATTCAGACTTATCCCCGGTATATGGTAAAAAAGTCTCACCTTATCTCATTTGGTGGCATGGGTTTATAGAAATAGTAGCCTTGCATGTAGTTGCACCCGATTTCTTTCAAATGCACAAACTGGTCCTCTGTTTCAACACCCTCCGCCAGGGTTTCAATGCCAAGGTTTTTGGCCAACTGGATGATGCTTTTAATGATTGACCTGTCTTTTTGCGACCCGGAAGATATACCATGAACAAAGCAGATATCAATCTTCAGTAGGTCAATGGGGAATGTCCTTAGCCGGTTAAATGAGGAAAAACCGGTACCGAAATCATCGATGGCGATCGATATCCCAAGCTTCTTAAGTTCTTCAAGGCGTTGCAGGATAACGGTGTCTTCATTAGGGGCAATGCTTTCGGTGATCTAATTTGGATATTGGCGGGATTCGTTCCTGTATCTCTCAGGATCTTGTTAATCTTGTTGGCAATATCTTCGTCCCGGAGTTGCTCGATGGATAGGTTTATCGCCATAAAGAGACTTTCATCCTGGAATCGATCTTGGAATACTTTCAGCTGTTCATAGGCGGTCTTGAATACCCACAAGCCAATGGGCCGGATCAACCTGGTTTGCTCCGCCATGGGAATGAAAACATCCGGGGTGACCAGCCCGTATTTTTTATTGTTCCACCGTAAAAGTGCTTCAAAGCCGGTAATCTTTTGCGCATCCGCTGTTACTTGTGGTTGATATACCAAAAATAACTCGTTATTATCAAGCGCCCGGTATAATTGGTTTGTCAACTTCATTTTTTTGATGGTATCTTTTTTAATCGAGGAAGTACAGTAAACACATTGGTTTTTCCCCTTGCTCTTTGCGATATCCATGGCTATATCGGCATTTTTGATCAAAGCCTCCGCATTCAAGCCATCTTCAGGATATACCGCCACGCCAACGCTGGCGGTAATAAAATACTCAATATTCTGGAGGGAAATGGGGGTCTGGAAGACTCTCATGATCCTGCCGGTTACTTTACGCAGATCCTCCAGTTTCTTTACGCTGGAAACCATGATCAGGAACTCGTCCCCGCCAAAGCGCGCAATGGCATCCTCCTCTCTTACGCAGGAAGAAAGCTGTTTGCCAGTACCTTCAACACTTGGTCGCCGAAGGAATGCCCCATGGTGTCGTTGATTGACTTAAATGAGTCCAGGTCAATAAGGATCACGCCGATCAGGTGTATCCTTCTTTGGGCGGCATGGATTGCCTTGTTCAAATAATCAATGAACCACTCGCGGTTATGAAGCCCGGTCAAGGAATCGTAATAAGCCATCTGGTATAGCTTTCTCTCCGACTCCACCAGGATCTTCCTCTGATTCTCGATTTCTTGGATATACGCGGCTGTTCTCCTTTTGTAAGAACCGATAAGCATTATGATTAAGAGCGTACCCAAGTAAGAAATAACACCGGGCAACGCCCAGGCGCAATATTGGCAAGGGCCAGTCCTGCCGACCAGAAATTGATGGCGATGATCATAGCAAAAAAGCACCGGTTGCCGGGTGCCTTAGGGTTGTTCAGCAGGACCAATACACCGCTGACCATGGAAACAACGCACACGGAAAAGAACAATATGGAAAAGAGTATTGGGTATGACATGGTCGGATGCTCCTTTTAGAAACCCATGTCGATGATATTTACAAGTGCGTGTGCGCGCTGAAACTCGCGCGGTGGCGGCTATGATCAGATTGTAACTATATTATAACATAGAAATCTTAAGTATGAATATTGAGGTTAAGCACTCCGGGTGCCGGATCATTTTGCAAATTTAGTATCAGGCAAGGAAAAGGGAAGGCGGCGCAGAATCAGTAGTTATTCCACTGGAACAGATTCCCCGGGCGGGAAGGCAAGGTGCAGGAAGGAGGCGAATGGATGAGCAACGACTGGCAGGTTTACAAGGTTATCAACTTTGACAGCAGCAAGAAATGGGAAGGGCCATTGTCCGACGATGGCTATTCATTGTTTGGCATACATGACCGGGAGGGCAGGCAGTGCATATTGGCGCCGAAAAAAGACTGGGTTGGCTGTATACGGCACGGGAGCAATGCGCTGGAATGGTCGGCCGGGATAAAGCCGGTCAAGAACAGTAAATTACATATCCGCGCCGGTATAAAGAACCCATCGTATGTCTCACAAGTCAGCGATGATTATTATATCCTTTCAAACACGGGATGCAACCAGATTCTTGGGATAGACCTCAAAAACGGCAAGGCGGATGTTCTCATAGATTTGAACAAACATGGGGTGGTGAGGATGCTCGACCGGAAGAGCAATACTTTGCAGACCATTGCGGGAGGAGTAGAGTATAAGGTTAAGTTAAGAAACAGTTGTGCGATAAGGAATCCTTATGAACTGATGCTTCCATCAATATGCTGGATGGATTATTGCCAGGGGATGCTCTATATCACGGACATGATTGGGGACTTGATTGTTTTAGCCAAGAGTTAAGACAAAGCCTTTTAGGTAAAGAACTGGATTGTACCTCATAGCCGCCCAGATTGTTGGGAGAAAAAGTATATCCCGATAAGGATTTATTATCAACAATCAAATCCATAAAAATGGAAAATGGTTTTAAGGAGGCTAAGATAATGGAGCCCGCTAAAATCAGTGTCTACAGCATTGTTGGTAGTTCGCATTGCGTCTTGGCAGAAGACGGCGAAAGAGTTTATGAAAAAATTAAAGAGGCTTTGGAAAAGGAGAAGCATGTGGAATTGTCTTTCTTAAATATTGAGTTGCTCACCTCGGCTTTTTTAAACGCAGCAATAGGGAGGCTATATGAAAACTTTCCTGAAGAAAAGATTAGGAAATCATTATTCTTGCGCAATATTTCGGATAAGGATAGAGAGTTGATAAAGAGGGTTGTAAACACAGTAAAAATTTACCAAAGAAGTCCGGAATTACTGGCCAAAGTGATAAAAGAATTTTTAAGGAAATAGCAAATATTTGGTAAAATATGGTTTAGGTGGAAAGAATGAAAACTGAAGACCTTGTTACAATCCTTTTCCTGTCTTGATACCATCTCAATATTTATGGTAAGATTAATTACGTAAAGCTAGGAGGAGGCTGTTTTGATTAAGCGGCCAGATAAGGATAAAAATCCAATAAATAGTGAATTTTTACGCGCTTTAGTCCATTTCTCGCATATTGGCGTAACAATGGCGGCCTCGGTATTCATCGGTGTCTTGCTGGGGAAGTTCTTGGACGGTTTCTTCGGCACCTCGCCCTGGTTGCTGTTGGTCTTTTCTTTGCTGGGAGTGGGGGCTGCCCTCAGGGTTTTGTTCAGCCTTGCCAAAGGTTGATAATGATGCGGGAAGATTATTTAGGAAAAGAGGGGGAGAAAACTGCCGGCTTCAGCTTTAGTTAAGAGAATGGTTCTTACCATACTAATCATCGCCTTGGCTTGCATCCTGGGTTCGGTTATCTATTACCGGTCTTTGGCCTGTCTTCCCTTTGTCTCCGGCGTCCTGCTCGGTTCGGCCGTGAGTATCGCCAAGGTCTTTCTCCTGGCGCGGACCGTCGACAAAGCCCTCACTATGGGAGGAAAACATGCTGGAGGTTACGTTAGTATCCAACACCTTCTGCGGCTTCTTCTTTCCGGTGTGGCGTTGTTTTTGGGCGCTGTTCTTCCGCAGCTTAGCCTGTGGGGGGTGGCGGCCGGTATCTTCGCTTTCCAGCTAGCCATCTATAATGTGCAGTTTACAATGAAGAAGTGAGCTCGGAGTGGGGATAGACACAAGGGGTGAATAGGGAATGGACCTAAATATCGATAATCTATTGGTTATAAAGATCGCCGGCGTTGAAATCTGGATTACCGAAACAATCTTCAACACGTGGCTGATCATGCTGCTCCTTGTGGCGCTTGCCGTCGTCGCCCGCATTAAGCTTCGCCGCTTTAAAGAAGTTCCCACCGGTTTCCAGAACGTCATCGAAGCGGCCGTCGAACTTTTCGACAATTTCGCCGTTGATACTTTAGGTGAAAAACTCTCCTATATTGCTCCCTGGTTTTTCATGGTTTTCTCATTCATTCTCTCCTCTGCCTGGCTTAGTATCTTCGGGATGAGGGCGCCGACGGCGGACTGGGTCACCACTTTTGCCCTGGCCTTGGCCACTTTTATCCTCATGATCTTTATGGGTTTCAAGCATCGCAGAGGCAACTATTTGCAAAGTCTCTTTGAGCCGCATCCCATATTCTTTCCGCTCAATCTCATCGGCGAACTGGCGAAACCGGTATCGCTGAGCTTCCGGCTTTTCGGCAACATGCTTTCCGGTACGATTATTCTGACGCTCTATTATGCGCTGACACCTAGATTTGTCCAGTTCGGCATCCCCGCATTGCTTCATGGTTTTTTTGATATATTAATAGGTTCACTACAGACCTATATCTTTGTGATCGTAAGCCTTATGTATATTAAAAGCGCGGCGGAGTAACGCGCTAGGATAAATAGAAAAACAATGATCGGAGGAGGTTACCGTCATGCTGGACTCATTAGCTATTGCCATCGGGATGGTGCATATCGCGGCTGCCATTGCGCTTCTGAACGGGGTTACTACCACCTTCGGACAGGCAAAAATTGCCGCCCAGGCCATCGAATCCATCGCCAGGCAGCCTGAAGCTGCTGATTCGATCCGGACCGCGATGTTCATCGGTTTGGCCCTGGCTGAAACTTCGGGTATCTACGGTCTTTTGATTGCCATCATCATGCTCTTTGCCAATCCATTGGTAGGTACTTTAGTCAAGTTGATTGAATCAACGCTGTAAGTGTCCAACTCTCCCACCCCCCGTTTCTATTCCCATCCTCTTGGAGGCTTGCGCGCGCAAAGGGAAAGCACTGAGGGATGGAGGGCCTGCGCGCAAGAGAAAGGTGGTCGTTGGCCTTGTACACTATGATCGTATTTTCAGCCCAAGCCCTGCCTGAAGGACGGGTTTTTGGCCTGGATACGCAGACCTTGATTGGGATCGGCATTCAGCTCCTCAACGGGATTATTCTTGCCGTTGCCCTGGGTTTCATTCTGTATAAACCGGTCAAGGAATTCATGCAGCGGCGCACCGAGCGGATCCGGAGCAAGATCAATGAGGCCGATGCCGCCATGGCCAAAGCCAATGAACTGATTGCCGAGTACGAGAGGAAAATAAAGGAGATCAATAAGGAACGCCTCGCGATCCTTGAGGCCGCCAACCTTGAGGTGGCCGAAGAAAGGAAAAGAATCCTTGACGAAGCCAGGAAAGAGGCGGATGAGATCCGGAAGCGCGCCCTGGAGAAGATCGCCGAAGACAAGAAACACCTGGAGAAAGAGACACGCCTCTACATTATCGAGGTTGCTTCGCTCATGGCCCAGAAATATATCGCGCAGAGCATGGATGCCGAGACCCAGGAAAGGCTTTTTGAAGAGGCTTTGGCCCAACTGGAGGCGGCCCAATGGCAAAACTAAGGGAACGTTACGCCAATGCCCTTTTGGCGCTCTCCGAAGAAAACGGCACCCTGGCCGAGGATTTGCAACAGGCCATCTTGATCCGGGACACGCTGAAAAAAGTGGATCTGCAAAGTTTTCTCCTCCACCCGCAGGTTCCGGATGCCACCAAGGAGCAGTTTTTCCGCAACACCTTTGCCGGGAGTCTTTCCGGGCGCCTGCTGGGCTTCCTCTCGCTGATGGTCCGGAAGAACCGGGAAGTATTGATTCTCCCGGTATTAGCGGAATACATTGACCTTGCCAACCGGCGCCTGGGCATAATCGAGGCGAAGGTTGTTTCCGCGGTCACGCTTACGGAGAAGCAACGCGAAGCCATCCGTACGGTCTTGACGAAAAAAACCGGCATGCAGGTCGAACTCAAAGCCGAAGTGGACCCGGGGGTGCTCGGCGGCTTCTATATCCTGATCGCCGGGCGGATCTTCGACCGGACAGTCCGGTCGGATCTGCATCTGCTGCGGGACCGCTTGAAGAGGGGAGGTTACGCATGATCATTAATCCCGCCGAAATAAGCAGGGTAATCAAAACAGAGATCGCGTCTTACACAAGAAAGGCGGATTTTTCTGAAGCCGGCACGGTCATCCAGGTGGGCGACGGTATTGCCCGCATCTATGGCCTGTACCATGCCATGAGCGGCGAGCTCCTGGAGTTTGCCAACGGCACCTACGGGATGGCGCTGAACCTGGATGAAGATACGATCGGCGCCGTCATCATGGGTTCGGACGCGGGGATCAAGGAAGGCGACCCCGTCAAGTTGACGGGGAGGATGGCCGAAGTCCCGGTGGGCGACGGCCTGCTGGGGCGGGTCGTCAACGCGCTGGGTGAACCTATTGACGACAAGGGTCCTATTGCCGCCGATGGTTTCCGGCGGATCGAAAGCCCTGCCCCCAGTGTGATCATGCGCCGGTCCGTCCACCGGCCGCTGCAGACCGGGATCAAAGCCATCGACGCTCTGGTCCCCATCGGCCGGGGCCAGCGGGAATTGATCATCGGCGACCGCCAGACCGGGAAGACCGCGCTGGCCATCGACACCATCATCAACCAGAAGGACCAGGATGTCTACTGCGTCTATGTGGCTATCGGGCAGAAGGCGTCGACCATGGCCCGGATCATTAAAATCCTGAACGAAACCGGGGCGATGGATTACACCACCGTGGTTCTGGCCACGGCCAGCGATTCGGCGCCCTTGCAATACATGGCGCCCTATGCCGGTTGCGCCATTGCCGAAGAATGGATGTACCGGGGGAAGGATGTCCTGGTGGTCTACGACGACCTCTCGAAACATGCCGTGGCCTACCGGGCCATCAGCCTCCTCCTGCGGCGACCGCCGGGGCGGGAAGCCTATCCGGGCGATGTCTTTTACCTCCATTCCAGGCTGCTGGAACGGGCGGCCTGTTTGAGCCAGGAATACGGCGGCGGCACCATGACGGCGCTGCCCATTGTTGAAACGCAGGCCGGCGATATCTCCGCCTATATCCCGACGAATATCATCTCCATCACCGACGGGCAGATCTACCTGGAAGCCGACCTCTTCAACCACGGTGTGCGCCCGGCGATCAACCCCGGTTTTTCGGTTTCGCGGGTGGGCGGCGCTGCGCAGATCCCAGCGATAAAGAATCTGGCCGGCCCCCTCCGCATCGAGTTTGCCCAGTACAAAGAGTTGGCCATGTTCTCCCAGTTCGGTTCGGACCTTAGCGAGGATACCCTGGAGCGCTTGCGCCACGGCGAGCGCATCATGGAAGTGCTCAAACAGCCACAGTACAAACCGATGCCCGTGGAGGACCAGGTTTTGATCCTCTATGCCTTAAACAACCGGCATTTGGAGGATATTGACGTTGGCCGGATCCAGAAGTTCCAGAAGGACTTCATCAAGTACGTGGATGCCCACGCCCCCCATATTAAAGCAACAATCAAGGAGACCGGCCAGCTCCCGGAGGAACTGGCACAAGAGATTGATGGCGTGATCGCCGAGGTTAAAAAGGAATATAGCTACAGCTAGGGAGGGAATAACGTGTCTTCACTGAAAGAGCTGAAACAGAGGATCGCCAATGTCAGCTCTACACAACAACTCATCAAAGCCATGGATATTGTTGCCTCCACGAAGCTGCAGCGGGTGAGGACCCAGTTGGAAAGGGTCCGTCCCATCTACCGGCAATTGAAACGCATTGTTGAAGAGGCCGGCCGGGAGGAGGCCGCCCGGGCCCACATCTTTTACGCCGGACGGGAAGCGAAGAATTCCCTGTATATCGTCCTCACCAGTGACCGCGGGTTCTCCGGCGGTTATAACGCTAATATTGTGGCCAAGGCCTTGGACCACATGAACCAGGGGAAAAACGAGCGGATCCTGGTCGTGGGTTCCAAAGGCTACGAATTCTTCAAGAAACGGGGGAAAAACATCATCCGGAAGATCATCGACCTCCCTGATGCCCAGGTCTACTACGGCGCCGAGGCGATTGCCAACTGGGTGATTGATCTCTACCGCACCGGGGAAGTGGATGAGGTCTTCATTGCCTATACCCATTTTGTGAACGTCCTCAGCTATGTCCCATGCGTCGAGCGGCTTCTCCCGGTGGTTACCGGTGACAAACCGCCGCTGGTTTGGAGCGAGCGGAAATATGAGCCGGACCTCGCTACTTTCATTGACAACACGATCCCCTTGTACCTGCATATGAGTTTATTCAGGGCCTTTTCGGAAGCCCACACTTGTGAGCAGGCGGCGCGCATGATCAGTATGGATGAAGCCGGGAAGAACGCCGAGGAGATGCTGGAGGAATTGACCTCTATGTATAACCGGAAACGCCAGGCTGCGATCACACAGGAACTCAGCGAGATTTTTGGCAGCACAACTATTCTGCATAAGGGTGGGGACCATGGCAGTTAAAAACATAGGGAAAAACAGAGGTAAGATCACGCAGATCGTCGGTGCGGTCATTGATATCCGCTTTGAGGGCGATTTGCCTCCTTTATATAACGCCATTGAGGTGCCGTTTGGCGAGGAAACCATCGTCCTCGAGGTCATGCAGCACCTTGGCGACCACACGGTGCGCTGTATCTCCATGCACTCCACCGACGGTTTGCGGCGGGGGATGGAAGCCATCGACACCGGCGGGCTCATCAAAGTGCCCGTGGGCGAAGAGGTTCTCGGGCGCATGGTCAATGTTCTCGGCAAGCCCATTGATAACAAGCCGGAGATCGAAGCCAAAGAATACTGGCCGATCCACCGGGAACCGCCCAGCCTTACGGAGCAGGTGGCGCAGCCGGAGATCCTGGAAACCGGGATCAAAGCCATTGACCTGCTTTGCCCCTTTACCAAAGGCGGCAAAATCGGCCTCTTTGGCGGCGCGGGCGTGGGAAAAACCGTCCTGATTATGGAGCTGATCAACAGCATCGCCAAAGAACACGGCGGGTACTCTGTCTTCGTCGGGGTCGGCGAGCGCACCCGTGAGGGTAACGACCTTTATTATGATATGCTGAATTCAGGGGTGATCAGTAATACGGCCCTGATTTTCGGGCAGATGAACGAGCCGCCGGGGGTCAGGATGCGGGTGGGTCTCTCCGGGCTCACCATGGCCGAGTATTTCCGGGATGTCAAACACCAGGATGTCCTCCTCTTTATCGACAATATCTTCCGCTTTGTGCAGGCGGGTTCGGAAGTATCCGCCCTCCTGGGGCGGACGCCCAGCGCTGTGGGTTACCAGCCAACCCTGGCCACGGAGATCGGGATCCTGCAGGAGCGTATCACCTCCACGAAGAACGGTTCCATCACCTCCGTGCAGGCCATCTATGTGCCGGCCGACGACTTTACGGATCCGTCGGCAGCCACCACCTTTGCGCACTTGGATGCGGTGACGGTACTGTCCAGAAGCATTGTTGAGCAGGGGATCTATCCCGCGGTCGACCCCCTTAATTCCTCCTCGCGGATCCTGGAAGCAAGCATTGTCGGGGCGGAGCATTACCATGTCTCCCAGGCTGTCCGGAGCATCCTCCAGCGTTACAAGGACCTCCAGGATATTGTGGCGATCCTGGGCATGGACGAACTGGCGGAAGACGACAAACTCATTGTGGGCAGGGCCCGGAAGATCCAGCGCTTTTTATCGCAACCTTTCTATGTGGCGGAGAAATTCACCGGTATCCCCGGCCGTTATGTTTCACTGGCTGAAACCATCCGGGGCTTCAGGGAGATTATCGAAGGCGTCCATGATGATATCCCCGAAGGTTATTTCCTCAATGTCGGGACCATTGACGAAGTGGTGGAAAGATACAAGAGCAGGGCCTGAGGGGGAGGTGGCACGGCATGGCTGAAGAGCAGGCCAGACCGGCAAAGGAGAACGCAGAGGAGAACAAGATCCACCTGACAATAGTCACGCCGCGCGGGGTGAAATTCACCGAAAAGGCCGACATGATTATCATGCGTTGCGTCGACGGCGACCTGGGTGTCCTTCCCGGCCATGCCCCGCTCACCGCCGCCCTGGGCGACGGGATCTTCCGCATCTTTAACAATGGCGTTGAGAAGAAGCTGGCGGTCTTCGGCGGTATCGCCGAGATCGACGACAGAACCGTGAATATTTACAGTACCATCGCGCAGCGCCCGGAAGAGATCGACCGCGAACGGGCGGAGATGGACCGCCGGGAAGTAGAAGCCACCATCCTCGAAGAATCCGAGGAACACCAGGTCCGCCGGTTGCGGGTCCTGTTGCACCACGCCTTGATCCGCATTGAAGTCAGCTCCCACCTGGAAGAGGCAGAATACCTGAAGTATGAAGAAGAAAAAGAAGATGATGAGTGAAAGTATCTTTTTGGGTTTGCTTGATCGGGAAGGCGGATTTGCCTTCCCGGATCTATTATAGGGGGTGGGGGTGCCCTATGGAGCAGGAAGCCCTGGATCGTGCCTATAATGAAATCAAGGGAATCGAGGCTTATGTCGGAGGTCATTTTGGCGATTCATATGAAATTGAAATAGATTTTGAAAGCAGATTACTAGTATGGAAGCGCCTTGATAGTTATTCCGGAAAAGATGATTATTACGAAAAAACACTAAGAAAAGATACTCTTACTGGATTTATAGAATCTACAGTATTATTGGCAGTTCGCATTGCATTTTGGCAGAGGATGGCGAAAAAGGCTTAAAGAATAAACAAACATAAAGACCGGGCGGTTGAGAAGTAGAGTTGGGAAAAATAAATCAAAAACGGAAGGAGCATCACGCTGATGTGGGTTTTCTTTGCCTTCGGGTCGGCGGTTTTTGCGGGCTTGACGGCTATTCTCTCCAAAATCGGTATTAAGAACACCGACTCCAATGTGGCCACAGCCATCCGGACGGTCGTCGTCCTCTTTTTTTCCTGGCTGATGGTGTTCATTGTCGGCTCCCAGCGGACGCTGGCCGGGGTTAGTGACAGGACTCTCTTCTTTCTCGTCTTGTCCGGTCTGGCGACCGGCGCCTCCTGGCTTTGCTATTTCAAAGCCCTGCAAATCGGGGATGTGAATAAGGTGACCCCGATTGACAAATCGAGCACGGTCTTAACCATGATCCTGGCCTTTATCCTCCTGGGGGAAGAGATCACGCTCCTCAAGGCCGTCGCGATGCTCTTGATTGGGGGCGGGACCTACCTCATGGTGCACAAGAAGAAAGTGGCAACCAGCGGGGTAACCGGCAGGGCACTCAGTGGGACAGGCAGTGAGAAGACCAGTGGGGTAACCAGTGGGGCAACCGGCGCCGGTCCGAAAAGCAACTTGTGGCTGGCCTACGCTTTTGGCGCCGCCATTTTTGCCGCTTTGACCGCTATCCTTGGCAAAGTGGGGATCGAGGGGATCGAATCCAACCTGGGGACCGCCATCCGGACGGTCGTTGTCCTGATCATGGCCTGGCTGATTGTTTTCCTGACCAAGAAAGAGAAGACGATCAAGGAGATTGACCAAAAAAGCTGGCTCTTTTTAATCCTCTCCGGCTTTGCCACCGGCGGCTCCTGGCTCTGTTATTACCGGGCGCTTCAGACCGGACCGGCCAGCGTTGTGGTACCGATTGACAAGTTGAGCATCGTCTTTACCATCGCCTTCTCCTACTTCTTCCTCAAGGAGAGACTGACCGTAAAGTCTATGGCCGGTTTGGTCCTGATTGTCGCGGGGACGCTCTCGTTGTTATTCTAGAATGACTGAGTAACCTACAAGGATTATAACTTATAATTACTGATTTATGAATCGATAACGATCGCTTATAATAATCCGGATACCGGAAGAGAAAGGGTTTACCGATGGGAGAATGCGTCTACAAAAAAACCGTTGAAAAATGGGGTGTCTTTGAAGTAACGGTGCCGGGGCCCGCCGGCAGGAACCCCTTTTTCGACTACCAGCTCAAAGGTGTCTTCCGGGGTAAAAATGAAGAGGTGGAAGTGGACGGGTTTTATGATGGCGACGGCCTGTATAAAGTCCGCTTTATGCCTTCTTTTGCGGGGGATTACAGTTTCAAGATATATGGGAATTTCATCGATAAAGCCTTCACCGGGAATTTCACGGTCACCCCGGCGTCCGGGGGAAACCACGGTCCGGTCCGGGTGGCCAATACCTACCACTTTGCTTACGAGGACGGTACCCCCTATTACCCAATAGGCACGACCTGTTATGCATGGACCCACCAAAAGCCGGAGCTCCAGGAGAAAACCCTGGCAACGCTGAAGAAGAGTGTTTTTAATAAGATCCGTTTTTGCATCTTCCCGAAACATTACATATACAACTTCAATGAACCACAAACCTACCCCTACGAAGGAACCCCTTGCGACAGCTCCAAGCTGACCGTGGAAAATTTCATGGACCCGGCGGTCCGCCAAGGTAACGCCTGGGACTTCAAACGCTTTAACCCCAGGC
Source organism: Bacillota bacterium (assembly GCA_012839115.1). Taxonomy (GTDB): domain Bacteria; phylum Bacillota; class UBA4882; order UBA10575; family UBA10575; genus JAAYGG01. The sequence goes on along the minus strand of DUNX01000069.1, from coordinate 5,758 downwards.
ATTTTCAATTGCTGGAGCAAAGGATAGAGGATCTAATGACCTTAGGGATTGAGGCGGACCTAATTGTCATGCACCCCTATGACCGCTGGGGGTTTAGCAGCATGAGCCCGGAAGAAGATGATTTATACTGGAAATATGTGATCGCCCGGTTTGCCGCTTACCGCAATGTCTGGTGGTCTCTGGCCAATGAATATGACCTGATGGAGAAGAAAACCCTTCGGGACTGGGAACGCTACGCCGCGATCCTCTGTGCGAAGGACCCCTACAACCACCTGCGCTCCATCCACAACTGTATCTCGCTCTATGACTTCTCCAGACCCTGGGTGACCCACTGCAGCATCCAGCGGGTTGATCCGTACAAATCGGCGGAACTGGTCTCCGAATGGCGGGAAAGATACAAAAAACCCGTGGTCTTGGATGAGATATGTTACGAAGGGAACATTGAGCACGGGTGGGGGAATATCAGCGGGCAGGAACTGGTCAGGCGCTTCTGGGAAGCCACCTGCCGCGGCGGGTATGCCACCCACGGCGAGACCTTTCTCCATCCGGAAGATATCCTCTGGTGGAGCCATGGCGGGGAACTGCACGGCGAGAGCCCGGAAAGGCTGAGGTTCCTTTACCGGATCCTGCGCGAGACCCCGGGCCATGGCCTGAAGCAGCATTCCCTCTCCTGGGATTCGGTGACCGGGGTCCCGGAGTCCCCGGCGCACCAGGGGGCTCACTACCTGGATTATTACGGTTTTTACCGGCCCGGTTTCCGGCGGTTCTATTTCGACGACACCACCAAATACCAGGTGGAGGTTGTTGATACCTGGAATATGACCATCACCGATGCCGGCATTCACCAGGGCCGGTTCACCATTGAACTGCCGGGCCGGGAGTATATGGCCATAAGGATACGAAAGATCGAATAAAAAACCGGCGAATGGCGCCGGGGCAATTATGACCGGGACAATTATGAACCAAGCTTTTTTATAAAACCTCACTCAACTGCCGGAACGAATAAACCTGCACCCCATGATACCGGTGGTTTCCCCTGTTAAACAAGATGGGGATAATACCGAGTTCAGCGGCGGCTTCAACTCTGTCGGGGTGGTCGTCAATGAAGACGCATTCCCGGGCTTCCGCGCCCATCCGGGCGAGCGCCTCCAGGTAGATCTTTTTATCGGGTTTTCTCACCCGCATGGCGCTGCTGATGAATACATCATCGAAATACTGGTCGATCCGGTGGTACGCCTGCAAATACCGGCTCCATTCGGCGATATCATTGGAGAGCAATGCAATTCTATATTTAGCTTTCAGTTTTTTTACGCAAGCCGTAAATTCCGGATCCAAGGTCAAACGGGTCTCCAGATATTCCTTCTCGATTGCCGGGATCTCCGCTTCCCTGAACCCCACGCCCGCCCAGAAACGCTCCGGCGAAATATTGCCGAGACTTGCCTCATGATACAGGCGGAGGATCGTTTCTCGCGCCGCATCCGGCTTCTTTTCCAGAATGTATGGGACCAGCAGGTTGTTGGTGTCGTCGCCCACGGTAAAAACGACGCCCATGGCGTCGAAGATAACATACTTGATCAAATAGGCCACCCCGCGCGGAAAGCCCCGCTGACCCTAGCAGAGCTTCTCTGTATAGTTGTTCCTCAAGAAACTGATTGCGTCTTCTTCATCCAGCGGCTTGCTGATGAGATACCCCTGGACCCGGTCGCAGCCGTATTCTTTTAAGTGTTGCAGTTGTTTTTCGTGCTCCACTCCTTCGGCGATTGTGCAATGCCCGAGTTTATGGGAGATCGAAATGATATTGCCTGTAATTACCTTGCTCAGGTCTTGGCCCAGCAGCTTATCAATGAAATGCTTGTCAATTTTTATGCAGTCAACGGCCAGCTCTTCTTCTCTTGCTAGAGAGGAATACCCGGTGCCAAAGTCATCGATGGCAATGCGGAACCCGGCCGCCCTCAGTTTCCCAATGATATTATTGATATAGTCAAAATCGGAGACAAAGACCGATTCAGTAATCTCAATCGCGACATTTTCCGGGTTAACCTGCATCTCGCGGACCAGTTCCAGGAGCCTGCCGGTGAAACCCGGGTTTAACAGTTGAATAGCAGAGATGTTGATGGAAACGGCTATATCGTTATAGCCCTGTGCCGTAAGCCTGTTCAGGAAAGAAAATGCCTGAATAATCACTTTTTCGCCAATGGGGAGAATGAGCTTTGTCTTCTCGGCGAGCGGGATAAATTCAACGGGAGAGACAGGCCCGAGTTTTTTCGTTCTTAACCTGGCCAGTGCTTCAAAACCACAGATAAAACCGGTTTTTATATCCATTACCGGTTGGTACTGCAAATACAGTTCATTATTGGTGTAATCTTCCGCTGCGATATAATTAAGGGCTTCCACAATATCTCTTTCGCGGTTGATTACGGCTTCCAGTTCCTCGTCGCAAAAGCAGACTTCAAAGTCCTTCCCAAGCAAGCTGACGGACCTTTCTGAGGCAATCAGGACTCTGCGCAGAAGCCCCTCCTCAATATTCACTTCACTCTCGTCCGGTGCAATTTCGAGGATCCCAATCCCCCCGCTTATCCTGTCGGTGACAAATACGCCTTCCAAAGCTTCGACAATGGTTTTACTGAACGCAACAAGTTCGTTTTTGTCTTTATAGTCCAGCAGGTAGAAGAGAAAACGGTTCTCACGCGTATGGAAAAGAAGACAATTCTCTTTGCAATACCGGCTGAGAACTTCAGCCGCTTTCTTGATCAGATTCTGGCTGTAGTGGAAGCCATAATTGATTGTTAACAGGTGAATCGAACCCAAGTTAATCCCAATGAGCGCCTTTTTCAACCCTTTCTTTTGCGTGAGGTCCTTTTTCAACAGAGAGATCAGGTAGTTGCGATTGTACAACCCCGTCCAGCTATCGTGCTCGCTGTTGTATTTCAAGGTATCTTCCATGGCTTTGCGGTCGGAGATATCCAGAACGATCCCTTCCAGCGCTTCAACTTCTCCCTGCTCGTTGTAAACCCCTTGCCCCAGTTCGAGGACCCATTTCCGTTCGCCGGTGGCGGTGACGATCTCGTACTCATATTTAAACGGCAGTCTTTTGGGGAGAATCCGCTCCCATTCCTCCCATAAGAGTTCGCGGTATTCGGGGGCGATGATATCGTTATAGGAGAGGTCTCTATTATAGAGCAGGCTCTCGGGGGGATAGCCCGTGAGGCCAAAACAGCCCTCGGAAACATACTGCATCGTCCAGTCCCGGTCCTTGTTGCACCTGTAGGCAAGCCCGGGAAGATGGGAAAGGAAAACCGACTTGCTCCGTTCACTCTCGTGTAATGCTTTTTCCACCGCTTTGTGCCCGGTGATATCCTGGATCAGGCAGATATGGCTCTTTTGTTCCGTATTTGGCAGGGTAAAGGGAGCAACGATCATATGTACCCAAACGATGGAACCGTCCGGCTTGATATACCGCTTGTCCATCGCATACATGGGGATTTGTCCGGCCTGGAGCCGGCGAAAATTCTGCAGGGCTTTTTCCAGATCGCCGGGATGCGTGATCTTTGCCCAGCCCAAACCGATCAGTTCTTCTTTTGATCTCCCTGTGATCTGCTCATACCTTGGGTTGATTATGACATTGGCCGGATCGGATGATTCCGGCTCATAGTTATAGGCGATTGCTATGCCAATCGGCACTTGCTCAAAAATCATACCAAGAAAGCGTGCCTGCTCATAAGTGTTACTTGGCATCGTGAACCCTCCTGTAGAGATGAGGAGAAAGTGTTTCCGGGGAAAAAAAAGAATTCGCTTGGTGTCATCTGTTTCCGTCTTTTCAAATTACACCGGATTGATATAATACACCAAAATGGGGGTTGCAGCGATGGATATTGTGCTTTTGCTATTATTAAAATTCTGTTAACCAGTAATTATATCTCCATGATATTAATAAATGGAAATCTTGTCAATACTTAAAGCATCTAGAGAATAAAGGATCTGGCATAACTGCCGGAAGGAACGGAGCTGAATTCCGTTGTGCGGGCGGTTTTTTCCCGTTGAACAATATGAGGATCAAGGTCATTCGTGTCGTCGCGCTTGTCTGCGTCTTTCTCTATTTCATAGAATGGATGGCTACATAGGAAATTTAAGAGGAGAAAGGAGAGAAAAGGCAGAAAAGTATATAATAAACCAGAAAAATGGTTAAGCCTTGAGCGATTATGCCTTGTCTAGTTCGCATTTTTACCTCGGGACTCCAACAAGGCTAAGCTGCTAAGGAAGGGGGCAGTTCGATGGATAATCGGAAAGAACAGGAACGGGCGGAACTGTTCCGTACGATATGGAATATGGCCAATGACTTAAGAGGTAGTGTAGATGGCTGGGACTTCAAGCAATATGTCCTTGGGATGCTTTTTTATCGCTATATATCAGAAAATATCACGGCGTATATCAATGCCGGCGAATGGGAAGCAGGCAATACGGATTTTGACTATGCAAAACTATCAGATGAAGAAGCTGAGCAGGCACGAGAGGATCTGGTGAAGACAAAGGGCTTTTTCATATTGCCGAGCGAACTTTTTGAAAATGTCCGGGCCCGCGCCAAGGATGATGAAAATCTCAATGAAACACTAGAAAAGGTTTTCAAAAACATTGAAGCATCGGCGCAAGGGACAGAAAGTGAAGATAATTTTAAAGGATTGTTTGACGATCTCGATGTAAACAGCAACAAGCTGGGTACCACTGTCGCAAAACGCAATGAGAAGTTGGTTAAGCTCCTAAATACCGTTGCTGAAATGAAACTGGGAGATTTCAAGAATAACAACATTGATGCCTTTGGTGACGCTTATGAATACCTGATGGGTATGTATCCTTGTGGAAGCGGAAAAAAGTATAAAAAGTGCTGTATTGGCAAATCTAATAAACTCATGCGAAAAGTCACAAATGAAAATACCATACCAATAGAGGATTCTGTTTCTGATTTTGATTACATTCAGCCTACTGCAAAGAAACTTGAGCGAATTATCTCACGGTATAACATTGATGATGTTACGAGGGCCATTTATTGTATCAATGCTTGGGCTAATAATCGTTCAGCATTGGCTCAAGCATTAACGCTTAACCAAGCGGTGAGTAATGTTAAGAAATTCGGCAACCAAAATATCAAAGAATATTCAGATTTTAAAGCTTTTTTTGATGCTGTTGCTACTTATTTACCAATCACAGAGAGAGAAGATTTAACCCTAAATGACTTTGGGGAAGTTAAAATCATCGTTGATGGCGAAACTTACCCGGTAATCCTTGGGACTGGTTATGAGCAGGTATATGCCGCGATGAATTTTCTTCCTGTACTTGCAGAAGTCCTCGAAATGACAAGTGAGCTGAAGACAATATTACATTATAACCGTAAGATAATAAATGAACTTGTTGGCAGCAACAGTTCTTTATCTGGTAGAAATTATAGAATCACGTTTGAACTCCCTTCAGAACGCTTTTGGCAAGCGGTTAACAGTCTATTTAGTTCGAATGAATTCTTAGAATATACTAACAGAGTTTTTCAGATAATGGGACATGAAAAATGCCCGATTGAAATGCGGCATTTCTATGTTTATAAGGAAGATTGTTACCCGCTTTATAATGCATCAATGTCGGTTGATGGGTCTATGTTATAATTCCGGACATGATGATAAGATAGAAGCATAATGAAAAGGAGAGAAAATCATGTCCAAAATCCGCCAACAATATGATGAGGATTTCCGCAAGAATGTGGTCAAGCTCAGTT
>DUNX01000068.1 GCA_012839115.1 Bacillota bacterium | reverse complement strand
GACGTCGTTGCTCGGTCTGGGCGGTGCTCGATATACCCAAGTATTATCTGCGCTCCGTCCTCCCTCGCGCCTAGTCCTGCTTGCTGCTGACGCCGCTAGCTGGAACTGTGGGCTAGCCTGCCGGCAATCCGGCAAGGGCAGCCCCCCGGCGCGCTGGGGTAGAGCGCCGGGCTGGGTCTATCTTGGGTATTTATCCAACGGGATGCTTGAATACGAGCAACGAACAACTATCGATGAATCCAGCAACCAGCACCAAGCCACAGCCGAGCGACGAGCGATGAGTACTGAGCAACGAGTCTGCGACGAGACGGAGGGGAATTATGAAAGGGTTCATCAGAATTGCCCTGCGGAATTTGGCCCGGCATAAGCGCCGGGCGGTATTGACCGGCTTGGGGATGGTTTTTGGCGGATTTTTTCTGGTGTTTGGCAGGGCGTGCGCTGACGGTCTTCGTACCCAGATGTTCAATAACATGATCGCCCTTGATACCGGTCATCTGAGTATTATTGCCGCCGGAGAGGGGGAGCAGGGTGGGAGTGATTTTGACCGGGCGATTCGCTCCCCGGGCAAACGCTGGCTGGCGGAACCGGAGAAGATTGTCGAAACTGTCTCCGGGTTGGCTGGTGTCTCTGTTGTGAGCAGGCGTATAGGAAGTACCTGCCTCTTCTTTGCCGGCCCGAAAATGTACGAGGGGATTCTTACCGGTATTGAACCGGATAAAGAGGCGGATCTGCTCCTGGAGGCAGCCCGCCCGGTTGCCGGCCGTTCCCTGCAGGCCGGTGATTTTTACGGGATTTATATCAGCGAAGCCCAGGCCGAACGGTTCGGGGCCGTTGTGGGGGATAGCATTACCGTCTCGGCGCAAACCGCCGGCGGCGGGATGAACACCTTGGATTTTCTGGTGGTCGGGATTTACGCCAAGAATATGCCGTGGCATGATAACCGGGCCTATATCCATCTCGGTTCTGCGCAAGAGTTGATGCTGGCCGGTAATAGCGTCACACAGATTAAGGTTTTGTTGGAAAAGGCCGGAGCCGCCGGAGCTTTCGCCGCCGTGCTCCAAGAAACCTTTAAGGGATGGGCTTTGACCGTCGAAGACTGGAGAACAGCAGGGGGTTTCTATGCCGGTTCCGTCATGGCCAACACCATCACCTTCAACCTTATAAACCTGGTCCTTTTGATAGTTATTGCCGCCGGTGTGATAAACACCATGTTGACAGCGGTTTTTGAACGGTTCCGGGAGATTGGGATGATGACAGCCATGGGCGCCAAACGCCGGCAGATCCGCCTGCTCTTTCTGGCGGAGGCGGTGATCCTCAGTCTCTGTTTTGGCGGTTTGGGTGTGTTCTTGGGGAGTTTGACCAGCCTTTGGCTGGGGAAGGCCGGGATTCCCGCTTTTATTGACGCAGCCCGCTATGCCTTTGGCGCGGAGAGGATGTATCCCTTGTTGACCTGGGGTAACGTTCTCGTTTCTTTCCTGGTTTTGGTCCTGGCCACCCTGGTTTCCTCCTATTACCCGGCGCGAATGGCCTCCAGGTTGCAACCGGCAGGGGCTTTAAGAAGAAAATAGCATATGCGTTTCGCATATGCGTTCATGCGTGCGCCCATGATTAGTTTGTCAGACATGGAAAGGACGTAATGTAGCAGTGTAGTTGTGTAATACGCGTGTGCGTGCGTCATAGATTGTGCAGGTGGAAACAGTAAAAAACCCATATATAAATGTGTACACGCGCGCGACGATTCGTGACAAGGGGGAGAAAAAATGCTGGTCAAAACCATTTGCAAACAGGTGTTGGGCTGGTTTTTGTTCCTGTCCTTATTTTGGCCGCAGGCAGCCGGGGCCGCCCCGTCCGGGGAGGAAATAATGGCCGCCCTGGACCGGGCGCTCAACAGCTACCAGGGGACGATCCTTATGGACCTGACTGTGGTACGTCCCGGCGGGACCCCGCGGACCAGCCGGTTGCGGGTGTACATATCGGGCACGGAAAAGATGTGCCTCCGTTATCTTGAACCAGCCCGGGAAAGAGGCCAGGGGTACCTGCGGGTTGGCGATGAGATCTGGATGTACCTGCCTAATGCCAAGCGTTCGCTGCGCATGAGCGGCCGTCAAAACCTGCAAGGGACGGATCTGGCCAATGATGACCTGTTACGCCTGGACCTTTTCCGGGATTACGATCCGGTTCTTGTTGGCGAAGAAACCGGGGGAGAACAAGAATGTTGGGTAGTACAACTGACAACCACGGAACCGTCGGTCACTTACGGGAAAATGATCTATTGGGTCCGGAAAAATGATTCACTCCCGGTCAAGACCGAGTATTATTCTTTTGCCGGGAAATTGATGAAAACCATGTATTACAAAGACATTCAAGAGATCGGCGGTTTGGTCCGGCCGGTCCGGATGGAGGTCCACAGTAACCTTCGCGAGGGGTACCAGACTATTTTGACCATGGTCGAGGCTGATTTTGCTACAGTGATTGGTGATGCCGTTTTTACCAGAGATTTTTTGGAGCAGGGATATTAAACTTGTTGACCAATTAATGAATGGAAAAGAAATTTTAAACCGTATATTGACAAAAGAAAATAGAAAGGCTATATTGCAAGGGGGTATTTTGGCAAGGGAGGTATATTTATGAACAAAACAACGGTACTGTCTCTGCTTTCACTGATGGCGGTTGTTTGCTTTTTTCCTGTAGCCACAGCCGCAGCTGTCAAAGTTGATATGCATGGAACTACCGGGTTGGTTCTGGATTGGAAAGACTGGAAAGACCCGCAGGAAGAGGGGGACGGAACAACCGGGGAAACGCTCCTTCTTGACGGCGAAGTCAATCTGGATCTGAAGCTGACCAGTACGGATCAGACCAATTGTCTCCTTTCCCTCCTCTATCAAACCGGCAAAGCCAAGGTGGAAGTAGAAGAAGGTTATCTAGAGTTTAATCCCAATCTCAATCTATTGCTGAGGGTAGGCCGGCAAAAGGTCTCCTGGGGAACGGGCTTTGGTTGGAACCCCACCAATTACCTGATGCCAAAGAAGACTGAGGAAAAAGGGGTGGATCTCTTTAAGATCCGCCTTAGCGGGAAGGATCTCCGCGGGAGTTTGCTGGTAAAACCGGGGACGGAACTTAAAGAGGCGGAGGCCGCGGTCAGAATCGGCCGTATGTTGCCGGATAAAGATTTTTCCGTCAGCTTCTACCAGGGGAAAAAGAAAAACGCGGTCGGATTCGATTTTGCCGTTGTTGCCGGTAATTATGTCTTTTACGGGGAAGTGGCTTCCAAATCCGGGCTGCCCCTTTTGATCCCCGAGGAACCGGAAATTGTGCCGGAGGGTACATATTTTCAGGGGGTTGCCGGGTTTTACCGGTTTTTGCCCAAGAACATCTTTTTGGTGGTTGAGTATTTTTACGAAAATCAGCAGGATTATATTTCAATCGTGACCAGTAAATCCTTTCGTACCGGCGAGTTCACTTTGAGCAAGAGTATCCTCTGGAATCTACAAGACCAGAGTTATATGCTCAATCCGAGTTTCAGGTATTTACTGGGCGCCAACGCCTATTTGGAGCTCTCCGCCGAATTATATAAAGGTAAAAGCGGGACGGTTTTTGGAGAGAATCCTTGGCGGAACCATGTGGTCCTTGAGATGGTTTGGTTCTTCAAATAAGAGGGGGATGAGCTATGCAGATCATAGCGGAAGCAAGCGGGGTCAGGAAAAGTTACCGGTTGGGCGAGACAATCTGTGAAGCCCTCCGGGGGGTGGATCTCAAGGTGGAAAAAGGCGAGTTTTTG
>DUNX01000067.1 GCA_012839115.1 Bacillota bacterium | reverse complement strand
GGCAGGGTTTACAACGGTTGGACAAGTGGAGTGGGCTGATTACCCCACAAAAATATTGGAGAAACATTGGCCTGATGTGCCGAGATGGAGGGATATAAGAAGTGTTACAGCAGAAGATTTTTACAATAGAACAGGATTACGAACAGTTGACCTTATTTCAGGCGGCGATCCATGCCAACCCCACAGTCTTGCAAACAGAGACAGAAAAGGAACTAAAGACGAACGCTTTTTATGGCCGGAATATTTACGACTTGTCAAAGACATCAGACCGAATTATGTGCTTAACGAAAATGTTGAAGGAAGCATATCCAACGGAGTTGTTTTTAAGAAGGTTAATGATTTGGAACAAGAGGGCTATTACTGCACAGTGTTTTCTATACCGGCTTTCGCCGTCGGTGCATGGCATTTCAGACAGAGAGTATTTATCATTGCCAACGCCGACAGCAAGCGATTACAAGGGGGGGAGAAGCCCAGAGGCTTCAAAGAAATGCGGCAGAAATATGAGGAACAACTTAAGGGATTATATCAGGCATATACACGCTACCCCTACAGCGAGTCAAAACCACAAGAAGATACGACCTTTAACCCCATCGGAGAAAAGTGGAACACATGGAAAGATATTGCCAGGGAGCTTGGGGGAGCATTACCCAGAACTTATTGGACGTTATCCAAACCCCCAATTCCAGGAGTGGATGATGGGGTTCCCTATAGGGTGGAGCGATGTGAATGCCTCGGAAATGCAGTAGTACCACAGCAAGCCTATCCAATATTCCAGGCCATAGCAGATATTGAAAACATGGAGGTACACCAATGAAAAATAAATACATTTACATAAACGCCCTGCTGTTCATCGTCCTAATCTGCATATCCATTGAGATACGGCATCAAACAGACTTGCAGCATATCAGCATACTAACCGCACAGAACCAAGCCTTACAGCAGGACATAGCCGCATTACAAACCACAGCAGATAAACAGGATCGGGAGATTGGGTGGCTTACAAAAGAGATTGCACAGCTCAAAGCACAGCAGAAACCCGAAACACAAAAGATAAGCCGTTCAGCAGACCGCCCACGATACAACTTGACCGAAACGGAAAGAGATTTAGTTGAACGTGTCGTAATGGCTGAATCCGGCGGCGAGAGTTACAAAGGGCAAATGCTTGTTGCACAGTGCATACTCAACGCCTGCGAAATAGACGGTATCAGACCGGCAAAGGTGATAAAGAAGTATGTTTACGCAAAGAGCAGACCGGAGCCAAGCGACAGCGTCAAGCAGGCTGTGTCGGCGGTGTTTGACGAAGGCGAGCAGGTGACGGATGAGCCGATAGTGTACTTTTATGCACCTGCGTTGGTGCGGAGTGAGTTTCACGAATCGCAGATATTCGCCATCGAGGAAGGTGGGCACAAGTTCTTTTGCAGGAAGGAGTGATGAAAATGAAAGAAGGGAGGATTAAGAATGTCAATCAATTTATCTTTGAGGGTATTGTGTCCATACTGCGGGCTTGAAAATGAAGGCATCTTAAATATTGATAGTCACTATATCCCAAAAAAAATCGTAACATGCGACATTGAAATGGGCGGTTGCGACAAGGATTTTGTGATAGAGCCCCGTTTTAAAATCACCGCAGATGTTTACAAGATTGAAGGCGTATAAGGCGGACACCCGCTACATAAGCGGCAAAGGTAAAATATCCAAGTAAAGTATAGCACAGTTTGTGCGGAAAGGGAAGGAGTTAAAAATAATGGACACATCTACTAAAATGACGGTCGAGGAAAGAATATCAACTATACATTATATGCTCAAGGATATGTTTCCTGATGCAGTAAACGTAAGCGTATTTGTAAACAGTGAGGGAATAAG
>DUNX01000066.1 GCA_012839115.1 Bacillota bacterium | reverse complement strand
GCTGTTATAGAGGAAGTGAAGATAAACTCCCTTGGGCAGTTATTTATTAATCCTCTTTTCCAAGAAATTATGAGACTCTCCAATATGGGTAATTGATTCTGGCGTATCCAAATAACTCGCGACAATCATAAGGTTAACTGGTAAGAATAAGGGCGGAGCCGTCCCAAACTGCTCCGCCCTTATAAGAGCTGGTACGGAAAAAAGGCGGCTCTAGCATCCAGGGGTTTTCTATTTAAGCAAACCCGTTTGTGTAATGGTAAAACTGGGGTTTACGGTAATTTTGGCTTCCGGATAAATCCTTTCCCAATCGAGGGTCTTCCACTCCCGGGGATAATTTGTTCGCAATTTTCTACCGAACCCTACCGGATCCGTAGACAAACCCTGGAGTTTGGCGATGAGTCTTTCGCCCTCTTCCTTAACCATCCTTTCGGCTTTTCGTTCAATCTCTCTCTTATCCTCCCACCGGATCTCCTTGTGTGGAAGACTCTCCACCAACACCCCAATAATCTCCACGTCTAGCCGGAACGTGAGGGTAAGGTCATCCGGAGAAAAACGGGGGGTTATTTTTGCTTTCGAGCGGACTTGTGAAAAGCCAAAAGTCTCCTGTTGAGCACCGCCAAGGTGCACCGTGAGGTAACCCACATCTGTCCCCCTGATTAGCGCCAAAACCTCCGTCTCTTTCTTTGTCAACTCCCCGGCCATCCGCTTCCGGCTAAAGAGGGCTGTCCCCGCAATCCTATACATTTTCTGGTACTCTTCGATCAGGGGGATAAAGGGGTCGCCTGTTTTTTGATCCAAAAGCGAATGAACCCGCCACAATTCCATAGGAATAGCCAGTGACCTGATGGCCGGGGAACGGAAATAAAAATCGATATAGTTCCCGGGTACGTAATTGTCCTTGTTTGCCATGGCCATAAGCTCTTCCGGATCGTCTTTGGCGACTAAAACATGGATATCAACCGGAGCCGACGGCATCCGGCCGATAAAATCCAACACATCATTAAGATCTTCTTTAGCCGCCAGTTCCTTTGATAAGATTGCGGCTCTGATCTGTCCAAAAAAAACATCCCGCACCGTGGCAGCCTGCACTTCACTCCAAGCTGCCACCAGTGAATCGCCTTCCCCGGTAATCTCATAATGCCGTTTTGCAAATTGCTGGTGGGTGCTGGCAATGGGGGGCATTTCTGCGCCGGGAACCCCTAAAACTATACCAATTTTAAATCGCTTGCTCTTCCCGGTATCGAAAAACACAGTATCTGCTATTGCCCTCCGGTTAATCTCCTCCACGTCCCAACAGCCGGATAGCACCAGCATTCCAAGGAGGATTAAGGTAATCCTGATTTTATGAGACACCTTTTTGAACACCCGCCCGCCTAAAAATGGCAACGATTACTAGGGCCAAGACCAACCCTACCGTAAAAAGAGAACTACCCACCCGTAAATAAGAGGAGATTGTTCGTTCCCCAACAACCCCGATGGGGAAGAGATTGAGGAAAAAAACCGGCGGCAGGAGGAGCAGCGTAAACCATTTGAAGTTTAAGACTTGTAGCCATTGGGCCGCCCCTTCTGCCAGGAGAAAATAAAAAAAGCCGGTGGCTACCAAGACCTGGCTCAACCAGGTGGCACTGAAAAGCAGGGCGAAGGATTGCTGGACAAATGGGAGTTGGGCTTTTCTGGATAGCTCAAAAACGGGAAAACTGTATCGTAAAATTCCCTCCGCGCCGTAGTTGCCGATGCCGCTCACAATCGTCAATAGGATCAGGAGAGAGCCCAGGGCAGCAGCGCCGGTCATGGTTGGAAAACCCTTTTCCTTCTCTGTCAAGTAAGGGTTTACCATCAAAGCCGTCAACAATACCATAAAGGGGGAAAACAGGTTGGCAGTTCCGGCGGCAACAGCCAAGCCGCTTTCGAAAAAAAAGACCGGACGGATATTATCCAACTCAACATGCTTCATGGAAAAGAGAATGGCCAGAAAACTCAGGACAAATGTCAAGGGAAAAACAAAAGCCGCCAGCCTTGTTATTCCTTCGATCCCCTGGCGGGCTATGTAAAGAGAGACTAGAAGAAAAAAGGCGGCCGACGCCCAAGCCGGTGTCCTGCGTAAAAAAAAGATATTAACTCCTCCACTAAAGATTCTGCTGGTCCGGAGCATCAAAACCAATATTGCCAACAACAGCAGAAGACCCAGTACTTTTCCGATGAAGACTCCAAAAAGCCGGGGAAGATACTCAATCACCGAATGGTTGGGGAAACGCCGCCCCAGCCAGGCAATGCCCGCCATCACCGGAATGGAGAGGATAAAAGCAAGGATAAATCCCCAGTAACCATTGGGCCCTATATATTCTGCGGCCACGCGCGGTGCGTGGATTATACCATAGCCAAAGATACTGACATAAAGCACCATAAAGAACAGCCCGGGGCCGATTCCTGTCTTTTCTTTTAACACATCACTTCTCCCCTTCCGTCTCCCCAAGCCGGTCTTCTTCTCGTGGGCGGTATGTGGGCGGCCGCCGGTAACTTGACCACCAGGGCAACCTGACCGGTGCGTCCGCCATATCAACAGGCAAAGGAGGCGCCCATGGCGCCAAATAAGAGACGCCAAAGGATTTTAACCCGGCCATGTGGGCCAAAACCAAAATTCCGGTGGCAACTACACCCATAAAGCCAAAGGCAGCGCCGGCTGCGAATAACAAGTACCGGACCCAGCGCCAGGCCTGCTCTTTGGCGGGGTTGGATGTATTGAAGGTACCCAGGATACAAAAGACCACCACAGCAACGGTAATACCGGAAACGAGCCCGGCATTGATCGCCGCCAGCCCCATAACGATTCCGCCGCCAACGCCAATGATGAGATTGAGCCCTGCCGGAAAGCGAATACTGGACTCCCTTAACACTTCAAAGGCAAAAAAAGTGATCAACATCTCCAGGGCTGCGGGAAGCGGTACCTGGATCCGGGAGGAAGCCTCGAGTTGGATAAACATCCGGGGGAAAAGTTCGGGGTTGACCGAGATGAACGAGAGGTAAAGACCGGGCAAAGTTACGGCAATAATTGTCCCCAAAGCCCGGGTCAACCGGAGCATGGTCGCGACGAAAGGATTATAGTAAAAGTCCACCTGGCTCTGGTAAAGTTCGTTGGAAGTCACCGGCACGATAATGGTGAACGGGGAACGGTCAACAAAAATTACAACTCTTCCTTCAAGAATGGCGGCGGCCACTTTGTCCGGTCTTTCGGTCTCCTGGACCAGCGGGAATATGGTCCACCGCCGGTCTGAGATGAGCTCCGCCAGATAATTACTTTCCAAAATACCGTCAATTTCAATCTGTTCCAGGCGTTTGCGGGCTTCCGCGACAACGTCAGGATTGGCCAGATCATTAAGGTAAACCAAGGCAACCTCTGTTTTTGTTCTTTCCCCTATTATCATTTTTTCCAACCGGAGATTAGGGTCTTTTATATAACGCCTTATTAAACCGATATTATCAGTGATTGTCTCGGTGAAGCCTTCCCGGGGTCCCTTGATCCCCTTTTCCGTAGGGGCTTCTTCCACCTGGCGGCGGGGAACCCCCAGCAAGGGCAAGGACAGGATAATCCGGGCGCCGGCCGGCAGAAGCAAAACATCCCCGGTGAGTAGCCGCTCGACTGCCTGGTGGAGATGGGTGATCGTCAAAACCTTGGGAAAGGTCAGAGCTTTTATGAGGGAGCCGGCGTCAAGAGGTTCTTTTGTCTCCTGCAGCCGCCGGTTTAGGGGTTCGATCACCTGCCTGCCCAAAAGATCGCTGTCAACAAGGGTCTCAAAGTAGAGAACAACAGCGGCCGTTTCCTTCCCGTCTTCAAGGCGCCGCCAAACAAGATCAGCCGGATCGCCCAAGGCTTTTTTGAGGTCTTTTAAATTTTCTTCCAGGCTTTCCGTGAACTCTTTCTCCTCAAGATGAATTGCGTGTCTTTTATATAAGGGAAGAGACCGGCGGGGTCCATGAAAAAAACGGTGAAACAAGATCTTCCCTCCTGGCCAATACAGGTAATACCTTATCTATAGATTAACCAACAGTTCGCAATTCATACATGCGGGACCGAACCTTTTGCCTGATTATCCCATATTCTTTACAAAATGACTTTTGTAGTATATATTTATAATCAGAAGCAAGTTTAACTTCCGGCAGTCGAACGCTTGCTTCAAAAAAAGGAGTGAACAAAGATGCCCGCTGTCTACTTTGTACTTCTCTCCTTTCTTAGCGGTGCGGTTCCCTATTCAGTTATCCTCGGGAAGTTGTTGCTGAAAGAAGACATCCGGGAGTACGGCGACGGCAATCCGGGCGCTGCCAATCTCTGGCGGGCCGGCGGTTCGCTGTTCGGCCTGGCCGCTATCTTGCTGGATTTGTTTAAAGCCTTTCTTCCGGTCTATTATGCTTTGGTCTTTTGTAATTATCCTGATAATACCTTAATGGCCATAGCAATTGCTCCTGTCGCCGGCCATGCTTTCTCTCCTTTTCTGCATTTCCGGGGGGGAAAGGCCGTGGCTTCCACCTACGGAATCTGGCTGGCTTTATTCGGTTTAACCGGCGGTTTACTGGTAATGGGAGTTACTATGGCTCTCTTTTATATCCTGCAAACCATCGACGCCTGGTCGGTCATTATGGGGATGGTCGCTTTATTTGTCTATCTTTTTCTTAATGATGCCGAAACCTGCCTCCGTTTTCTATGTCTCATAAACCTGTCGATTGTTGCGTACAAGCACAGAAAAGACCTTAAGCCCATATTAAAGTTGCGTCCTGTCTTTGCAACGATGATTAGGAGAAGCAGATGGGTTTAGCCAGTCGTTTGCTTTCAATAGCTTCAATTGCCTTATTGTATCTCCTCGGCGTCCAGTCGCTCAATTTTTTCAGCCTGAAAAAGTTGGGCCGGTTCCCCAAAAAGGAAGATTATCCCTTTGTTTCCATACTGGTCCCGGCCAGAAACGAAGAACGCAACATCGAAAAATGCATCAAATCCCTCTTGCAGCAGAATTACCCCAACTACGAAATAATCGTCCTGGACGATGAGAGCGAGGACCGGACCTGGCAAATCCTCTCCCGGTTGGCGCAGGGGAATGACAACCTTCACTTGCTAAAAGGCAAACCGCTCCCTGAGGACTGGCTCGGCAAATGCTGGGCCTGTCACCAACTCTCTGAAAAGGCCCGTGGCGAATACTTGCTTTTTGTTGATGCGGACACTGTCCATAAACCCTCCATGCTCCATTCCGTCATGGATACCGCCCGCTTCTACCAGGCGGATTTGATCTCCGGCCTGCCCCATGAAAAAGTGGAAACCTTCAGCGAACTACTGACCATTCCTTTAATTTCCTGGGGAATTCTTGCCGCATTGCCGCTGCCGCTCGCCTTTGCCCTGCCCCATCCCGGCCTTTCTATCACCATCGGGCAGTTACTCCTCTTTAAGCGGGAAAGTTATGACCGGATCAACGGCCATATCGCTGTAAAAGACCATGTTTGCGAAGATATGGCCCTGGGCCGGTTGATCAAGGCGAAAGGCTTCCGCTGGCGCCTGGTGGACGCCGGTGAGGTGACGGAGTGCCGGATGTACACCAACCTCTCCGAGGCGGTCGATGGGTTGAGCAAAACCATTTTCGGGGCTCTGAACTTCCGGATTCTCTTGATCTTCCTCTTCAGCCTGCTTTTGGGCTTAATGTTTTGCTTCCCCCCGTGGCTGCTCCTTAAATCCCTGGTAAAGCCTTTGCCCCGTTCACTGGTGAGAGAGGCCCTGATCCCTGGTGTGCTCGGTTTTCTCTCCTGGAGGATGGCGAACCACCGTTTTCGCGTGCCCTGGTATGCCACGTTATTTTACCCGGTGATCAGTGCCCTCGCCATTTTTATCTTTCTCCGGTCCATGATCTTGACGGTAGCCGGCAGGGCACAATGGAAGGGACGGGTCATTGCCATCCGCAGAATCAATTGGTAAGGCGCCATACCCCATATCCAGCCTCCCCTTCGTTGCTTTTAACCAAGGATCCATCTGTCATCTGGAAACCGTGGGCACGATGCACTTTGTGCTTAACTGGAAGAAACCCTGGCAGATCCCGGCCATCATCAAGGAAACTTCGGAACGGAAAAAAGAGATGGAACATATGGGCGCCGCCTATACCGATGACATGCTGCCCGATGTGTTGAGCAGGTTCGAAAATGTCTTCCAAAACGTGGCTGTGTGTGAGTCGTGAGCTGCACGCGCGCGGCGAAGAAATCGGACGGAGGTGCGTTATGCCGAGCAGTACTGCAAGAAAGGCTGTTGTTGAAGCTGGACGCAAATTGGTTGAATCCGGTTTGATCGCACGTACTTGGGGGAATGTCAGCTGCCGTATTGATGAGACCTCTTTTGTCATTACACCCAGCGGCCGGGGTTACTTGGCTTTGACCGCTGATGATTTGGTTCAAGTAAATTTTAATAAACAAACACGAGATTTGACTTACACAGGCAGGAACAAGCCTTCGTCGGAAAAAGCCATCCACGCCGAGGTCTATAAGCTCTATCCTGAGGTCAATTTTGTCATCCACACCCACCAAGAGAATGCCTCGGTGATTGCCGCTGCAGGACTAGATGCAATTCCCATTGCCGGTTCCTATCCCGCGCTCGGTAGCGAGGTCATCTGTGCGGAGTACGCCCTGCCCGGCACCAGGTCGCTGGCGAAAAAGGTCAAGACCGCCTTGGAAAAAGCCAAAGGAAAAGCCGTGATCATGAAGTATCACGGCGCTCTTTGTTTCGGGAAGGATTCTACAGAAGCCTTCCGGGTCGCCTCCGAACTGGAACAAGCCTGTGGGGACTTTCTAGCCCGGTATGGTCTGGACGAAAAAGTCCGGGAAAAAGCAGGGGGATTCCAGAAAGAAAGCCGGGACTATTATCATAGCACCCGGTCTGAAAAGGGTTTTCTCTTATCCAACGGGGAAACTGAAATCGAAATTCCCGGAGAAGGGATTTCCTGCGCCTATGCGGAGAAAATTCCGGGTTTGGCGACCGGTAAACCACCGGAGGAAATCAGGATCTATCAGGAGATATACAAGACAAACCCATGGATTAACCATATACTCTTTAAGAGCAGCCCGGAAATCCTCGCTGTCTCCCATTCCGGCGTACAGTTAAAACCGCTCCTGGATGATTTTGCACAGATCGTTGGCCTTACAGTCAAAAGTGTAAAAACGGCGCCGGGTTGTACAAATACGGCGCAGATTGCCAAAGCTTTAAAGCGTTCTTCCGCGGTTCTCCTCGAAGGCGTAGGCGCACTTTGCTGCGGAAAAACAAAGGATGACGCGGTTGCGGTCACTATGATTTTGCAAAAGAACTGCAAAACATATTTGGGGGCATCCGCCATGAGAAACGGGAAGCCCCCGCGGGCTATTAATCCGCTGGAATCTACCTTGATGCGCATTGTTTACTTGAAAAAATATGCAAAACAGGCGGAGGGGGATGGGTAAGATGAAGACTTATGTCATTGCCTTTTTCAACATCCGCCTGGAAACAGGAAAAACTTCCAACACGGTGTTCTTTCCACCGGCAATTCAATGATATAAAATGGGAGCAGCCTGTGTCGGTATGGTTTGCCACACCTGTGCGCGCAAACTACTGATCCAGGCTGTTAAAAAAAGTGGGGTCAATTTAACGGCGGGACAACAATTGTGCTCCAGGAGGCTGCGGGCAGTTCCGCGGTCAGCTGGTTTTCGCCGAAACCGATCCGTACGGTTTTCTTCCTCCGGCCTTTATTCTCTGTGACAATCACCAATTCCCCGCCGGGATTCAGAAAGGCGATGGTATTTTCCCAACCGTAGGTGATTTCCACATAGCGTGCCCCCGGTTCCACAAAGTAGCTGTAATGCTTGAAGGCATAAAACATAGGCGTATAAACGGCCTTCCTGGTCTTTTTGTTGACCACCACCGCTGCATTCTGAGGCCAGGGCAGTTTGGCGTCTATACTTTTCCCCTCTTCGTCCAGGACCATATTCCAGAGCATATAGGAGTTTACACCCGCATCAAAATAATCCTTCACCTTTCTCCAGGTGTGACTGCCATAGGCCCAGTCGTTAGGGGGTTTATGCGGGTTAAACCCCGGTAGCCAGTGGAAGTTGCCGCACTCGGTCTCCGTCTGCATGAGCCTTTTCTCAGGAAAGTTGGCCCGTGTCTGCGCCACTGTACTCAGCCCCTGCCACTGGAAGCCGACCAGCGAAACATAGGCATTGGCTTTTTTATCCGATAACACGGTATGGGGGAATTTATAATAATCGGGATCCTGGACGGTGCCCAGCATGATTTCGGCGTCGAGGTTTCTCTCTTCAAATAATGGTCCCAAATGATCGCGGATAAAAACGAGATACTGCAGGGGGGACCAGAGGCAACTCGGGTAGTTGGTGGTGATTAGCGGTTCATTCTGCACGGCGACGGCATAGAGATTGACGCCTTCTTTGCGGTATTCTTCCACAAAGCGTGCTAAGTATAAAGCATAGGCCTTATAGATCCCTGACTCATGCTTCATGCGCCCCCCGTCAAAGGCTCCGTTTGTCTTCATCCAGGTGGGAGGCGTCCATACGGATCCCCATACCTTCAAGTCCGGACGGTACCGCATGGCCCCTTTGATATAGGGGAGCAAGTGCTCGTGGTCCCGCGCAATGGAGAAGTTTTTCATCGCATAATCATTTCTGGTCTCATTATGCGTATACCGGCTGACCGCATAATCACTGGCGCCGATGGGTACGCGGCAGATGTTGAATTTGGCGCCTTCTTCCGGGTCAAAGAAGGCTTGGAGGACCGCTTCCCTTTCTTCCGGGGTAAGCAGCGACAACGCCACCCACCCCTTTTCATTAAAGGTCCCGCCAAAACCATCAATCTCCTGCAAAAGGGTGTTCAGGTCGATCTCCACATCAACCCTGCCGTCCTGCTTCTTGGCGACTGTGATGGGTTTCATATCCTGCCATGGCTTTTTTTGCGTGGTCACCTTCCAGCTGGCTTTAATGGGTTGGGCTTCGGGGCTGTTTGTTTCAGCCCCACAGGAAAGGACGGAAAAAAGTAAGAGTACAGCAAGAACCACGGCAAACATGGACATGCGGATATGTACTTTGCGTATCGTGCGCGTACGTGCGCTCAATTTTATCATTATTCTTAAACCCCCCAATAAAATGAACTCGCCTTTCCGGCTATAAAAAACAACTGTTTTCTTCTCTCTCCAACCTTTATTTTCCTGCTTTTTTTCTCCAGACTCTGCCTGTGGATTATTTACACGCCGCCCTAATTGCTCGCAGCGCACACTTCATCATTTTTTTCAATCTCCCAAAGAGCTTCACGGTTGTGCAGGTTAAGCCTCATACGGAAAGAGGGATATAATGGATATAATTATGTATATTTTGTATTGTAAAGAAAAATATGTTATAATTTATATATATATTCAAATTTTGGTTTTAAAAACAAAGGGAGAAGATAGGTATGAAAAGAACCTTTTATCTATTTATCCTTTTCTCACTAAGCATTTTTTTACTAGGTTGTCGTAGCAATGGCGGCGGTAAAGGAGGTGGTGTTGATAAAGAATGGAGCAAATTTTACCGGCTGGATCTTGACGGGGCAAAAGCAGTAGTAGAGTGGCCAACCACGGTAAATGGTAATATTGTAGGGAAACTATTCAAAATCACAAATGACAATAAATTTGTTGCAGTAGACCCCTTGGACAGCCAGGGAGACAAGGTAAACATCAACTTTATGCCAATGAGTCTGTGCAATGCCGGTCCTGATTATTTGATGGCCTGGGTATCCAATGACCGGGGGGGTGATGCGCCGGGAGCATATCTCATTCATACGCGGGACGGACGTGTATACCAGGTCCCGCCTGAAGCGGGTTATCCCGCGGACTACCTCCGCGGTTCCAACCGGAATCGAGGATATACAGTCCAGTTTGATAGAGCGGGGAATCTATATTATTTAAACAGAAAACCCCACGGAAAAGAGGAAGTAGTAAAATTAACAATCGGAAGCGGAGTCACTGCCAAAATCATTTCTTATAAATATGATACAGATATACGTCTTTTCTGGGTGGATAGCGACGGCAATGTAATGTATAATTTTACACACCAGAATAGTTTCCGTTTAATCAATTCAGATGGTGTTCCCCTTAGGACGTTTGCAAACAATTATAAGGATAATAAACACGCGGCCAATTGTTTCCTTGCTGACGGCGAGTTATACATAATCGGATGGCCAGATCAAGCTGAACGATGGGTGATTGATAAAATAACTGTTGGTCCTGGGGACAAAGTGACGGACAAAGTGACTTTAACCGAATATGGGTCGGGACCCGATCCGGAGAGAATGTTTACAACCGATTGTAAGTCCACTAAAAACCATGAGGTTAATTTGCAGGGTCATGTGTTTTATGTAAATATTGGGTCCGGAAGGTTTTTTGAAATCTATAACCCCAGTGGTTCACAGGTTATCCCCCACTATTTTAAGTTCAACGACCACTTCTTAGAGGTCTATGATCATGATCATACTGACAATGAGATTTATTTCATCGGTATAGATATAACAGATCCAGACAAGAGAAGAATTGTCCGTTTCCATCCGGCAGCAGACACAATGGACATATACCAGGTATCATCCGATTACCATATTACCGGTCCACCTTCCCTCGAAAAGTCCCTTATCGCCCTGGGCAATGGTGAGCTACTGCTGGAAGGAATAAGAAAGTCCGACGACCGCCGGGTACTTCTCCTCGTCGACTCCTCCGGATTCCACGAAATAGCCGAGATGGATCCTAAATACGGCGATATGGGGATCTGCTTTGAACGCGTTCCCTTCCACGTCGACTAAAGCATGTAGGCGCGCATACGCGCGTAATAGGATCCGCTATCCTCTTATTTTGGAAAGACAAGTTGAGCGCAGGCCAGCGCGAAACTTGTCTTTTCATATTTTTGGCAAAAAGGGACAAGCTATATACATTTATTTCCATTCATGATATAATATCCATTAGCCACTGTTTTTGTTTTATTCACCAAAGGGCGCACCGGGGATCGGTTAATCCGCTTTCGCTTGGATTTTCAGGAGGGATGCGTGATGGCTTACCTTATAGCCGGTACTATTCTCCTGACAGTAATCATATTTGTCTTTATCATCAAGAAAATCCGGAATAGAATCAAGATCATAACCTTGAGTATCTGCCTTGTTGCCTTAGCCTTCTCATTAATCAGTTCTTACAGGCTTTTATTTGAACCTTTCGATCCCGGGCAATTTCACCCTTCTGCTCTGTTGAATTCGCAATTGGTTTTTCTATTAAATGTGTTGATTAAGTTCTTGTTCTTCTATTTCTTAACGGCCATTGCCTGCGGGATCATTAACCCGGAAAGGATCTCCAAGTACGGCGCCAAACTCTTAGGTGTGGAGATTTACAGCGAATACACGGAAAAAGCAAAAAAAATCGAGGAAAATGCGGATAAAGCCGACCGGCAAATGGATTTGATCGTGGAGTTAAACCGCAATATCTTCGATTTTCTCCTCAAACCCTTTGAGGAAAGTATTATCAAAGCCGAGAATCCGGCTGACATGATCCGGAATTTAATCAGGGATATCTTAATAAAATCTTACTACAAGCATCCACGCGTAAAAATCTATGTTCTGCCCTTGAATAAGAGAGGATTTTTGGAGCTTGGAGAGAAATTAACCGCCTATGTCCGGCCATTGGCCCTGGAGAACAGGCCTTTAACAACAATCGAAAAAAAGACGATCGGGATTGGGATCGTCCCCGGACTGGAAGACCTAAGTACGGCGATAATAATCGATACCACCCATGAAAACTACGAAATCTCGGATGCGGAGATATGCGCCGCATGTTCGCTCTTTGTTGCGCTTGCCACCATCATCCATTGGGCGATCCGGTGCCAGGAATTTTAGATTTCCCAGCAAATAGCCGGGGAATTCCGAATAGCACTGGAAACCTGGCAAATTCTATAAAATTTGCAAATTAATCGCGAATTCTATATAATTAAAGGGGAATGTAACGCGTATTTACGCAACTGAAGGATGTGATATTATGATCACAGTAAAAAAAGGACAAACCGTCGACTTTCGCAGTCCCAAGGTTCCATCGTATATCAAAGAAACGAAAGAAATAGCCCACGAATTAATCAGTAGTCTGGAGCAGGAAAAAGAGACTTCTGTCCTGAAAAACGCCTCCCTGAAAAAGCAGGCAAAAACTCCCGCCCGGCGAAGGGCAGAAGCACGCCATCCCATGTTGTGGAATAAAATAAAGAAAGCAAGGAATGCTACTCACCAAGAGAGGTGATGGCATTTGGCCCTAGGCTTCATTAAGAATTATAGCGGGAAAAGATCCTGCTTGAATGAACCGACCAAATCAAAGCCATTGGCGGAAATAAAAAAACTGGCCAAAGACCTTCAAAAGAAGAAATAACCGGGAGCACCCTCCTGGCGAAAATGGGGTTTTCGCAGAGGGATGCTCTTTTTTTATTCATCTGTGTGCCAGTATCCGCAAAATATTCAGAATTTTTAGCATAATTATTTTTTGGCAGGAAAGCCGGTTTTAAGCTTGAATAGATCTATCGTAACAATCTGGTGTGTCTGTTATTTTGTTGAAGCAAGGAGGAACAAAAATTGCTCTTGCTGAACTTTATCTTCAAATTAGTAAAAACCTTGCAATCCAAGGGAGAACCGCATAACATCGCCATGGGTTTTGCTTTGGGGACCATCATAGGTTTAACCCCGTCCCGGGCACTCCATAACCTGATTGTCTTTATCCTAATTTTAATCTTTAACATCAGCATTCCAGCGGCGCTTTTCGCCGTCTTTTTCTTTAGTTGTTTTGCTCACTTTTTCGATCCCCTATTCCACAGCCTGGGTTATTTTTTACTGGTAAAAACAGAACCTTTACAGCCGGTCTGGACTTATTTCTACAATATCCCCATCGCTCCCCTGACCAGGTTTTATAATACCGTAGTCCTGGGTAGCCTGGTAGTGTCGTTGACGCTCTTTTTCCCGGTTTATTGGGGTTTCAAGCAAATTGTGCGGCTTTATCGCGGAAAAATGGCGGATAAAGTAAACAGGTTTAA
This sequence comes from Bacillota bacterium, assembly GCA_012839115.1. GTDB lineage: Bacteria > Bacillota > UBA4882 > UBA10575 > UBA10575 > JAAYGG01. The sequence continues at coordinate 5,524 of DUNX01000066.1, read as the reverse complement.
GATCGTGCAAATCATTAAAGCCAATAAACTCATCCAGATGTACCAAAGGATTAAACCATCTTAGAACGGAAAGAAGGTGAGCCGGAAATGAGAAATAAAGCAATACTCATCCTAATTGTTCTTCTGGTAATCACCGTCCTTGTCTTTGTCTTTTGGGGTAATACTATCATTGGCCGGGGCCTCGAAAATATGTTGCAGGCGATTACCGGCGCCAAAGTCGATATTGAAGGGTTTCGTCTCAACCCCTTTAATATGTGGGTCAAAATGGAGAGTATCCAGATTACTAATCCCGCCAATACCTGGAGAAATATTATCGCTGCGAACAAGATCAGCTTTAAACTGGCGCCTGGACCATTATTCGAAGGAAAAATGGTTATTGATGAGATTGTGGTTGAGGATCTAGTCTTTAATAACAAACGCCGGACCGACGGAAAAATAAAACGCGTGCGCAAGACCCCGCCGAAAACGAAAGAAAAAAAAGAGTCCAAACTAAGCCGCGCCATTGCCACAATGCCAATTCTTAAACCGGAGACCATCGCCGGGAATTTGGACCTGAAAAAGATTACCGCGACTTATCAGTTCAAAACTGATCTTTCTGCCGGCAGAATCAAGTCGGAGTTTGCTGTCTACAAAGGGAAATGGGATGCCAATCTGGAGGAACTTGACGAAATTAAGGGCGAAATTCAAAGCTTGGATGAGAAAATTGGCAAATTGAAAAAACCCGATAGTCTTCTGGAAGTTGACGAGCAATTGAAGCTAATTGGAGAGATTAGGGATACGGTGGAAAAAATTCAAACCGGAATGAACTCCAGCAATGACCGGTTTAAAAAGGATTCTCAAGCCTTGGCAGAGATGATTAAGGGTTTAAAAGAAGAGGCGGAAGCCGATTACCAGGCATTGTTGGCCTTGGCGAAATTACCTGACATCGGGAAGATCAATTATGCCGAAGCCTTGCTGGGAAAGACCATCTTTAATGCCGCCTCTTTTATTCTTGGTACCGCCGGCTATATACAACAGTCGCTTCCGGCCAGAGTAGATAAGCCTCCTAAGGCAAAACCAACCCGTGACGGGCAAAATATTGTTTTCCCGGGCAGAAAGACTTACCCCCGTTTTCTAATTAAGAAGATTGCCGTTTCCGGAAAAGGCACCCCGGATTCTGTTATGGAAGGATTCTATGCCAGCGGTATTATTACCGGCATCACCAGCGAACCTCCGGTTTACGGTCTGCCGCTGACGGCCGCTTTTTTCGCGCAAACTCCCAAGCAGGCTTTATTAAAGCTCGACGGCGAATTCAACCATGTCACTCCCGAATTTCAAGATACAATAAGACTGACGCTGAAAGGCATACCTTTACCAGAACTGGACTTGAGCGGCAGCGAATATTTACCCTCGAAAATCCTCTCCGGCAATGCCGAAATCGACGCCGCAGTGAAAATTCTTCCCGAGCTCATACAGGTAAAGGCTTTGGTTACCGCTGATCAGATCAAAACGGATTTCAGCGGCAAGCCGGAAGCGGGTGATCTAATAGCCGAAATCGTCCGGAACACCCTTGCCGGTTTAAAGCAAGTCACGATTGACTGCCAATTGGAGCAGATAAATGACAGGTTGGAAATGAAAATCTCCTCAGACCTGGACCAAATGATCGCCAATCGTTTACAAGAAGCCATTGGTGAAAAAGTAACCGGCTTTACCCGTGAACTAAGGGCTGAAGTCGATGCCAGGCTTCACGAAGCGGAAAAGTCTTTAAATGCACTTAAAGAAGGTTATGAACAAATAATCACCGCCAAACTCCATGAATTGCAGGAGCGGATAGATCTTGAAGAGCAGAAACTAGAAGCCAAGAAAAAAGAATTGGAGGCCGTGAAAAAAGAACTGGAAGCCAAGAAAAAAGAGTTAGAAGCTAAGAAAAAGGAGCTCGAAAGCGAGTTGCAAAAAAAGGTCGATGATGAAGAGGAAAAGTTGAAGAAAAAGTTTCAAAAGGAACTGGAGGGCTTAAAGGATATATTATAATACAGTAACTCCACATCTAAGGCATCGGCAAAAACAACGCCGATGCCGGCGCCAAAACTCCAGTCTTTACTTGAAGCATAGAGATACTCACCCCCCACAGAAAAGCCAACTCAAAGAAGCAGGGCCCGAAAGCCCTGCTCCTTTCTGCCTTTTTCTGCTTCTACCGCTGCAACAACACCCGGTCGTTCGTCAGCTCACGGCCGCTTTTTTCGCTGAACTTCCCCAGCAGGCTGTTGACGGTGGTTTTTTCCCTCTCTTCTCCTTTGATGTCCAGGATTATGCGGCCTTGATCCATCATTATCGTCCTGTTGCCCATTTCCAAGGCTTGTTTCAGGTCATGGGTAACCATCAATACCGTCAATTCACCCTGTTCAACAACTCTGCCGGTTATCTCCACGATCTGCACGGCGGTTTTGGGGTCAAGATTGGCGGTGTACTCATCCAAAAGAAGAATCTCCGGATCCCCAAGGGTAGCCATGAGTAAGGTAAGGGCCTGCCGCTGGCCACCGGAGAGCAGCTTCACCGGATCCTCCAGGCGGTTCTCCAGCCCCAACTCCAGTAAGGCTAGGAGCCTCCGGAATTCTTCTCTCCGTTTCTTATTCAAACCCAGTCTGAGGCCCCGCGGCCGGCCGCGTTTTACAGCCAGGGAGAGGTTTTCTTCAATCGTCATCTCTGCCGCTGTTCCCTTCAGGGGATCCTGAAAAACCCTTCCGACCAGATGAGCTCTTTTATACACCGGCCTGCTGGTCATATCCTGCCCATTAATCTCCACAGTGCCCGATTCCGGAGAATAGGTTCCGGCCACTAAATTCAGAAGGGTGGATTTCCCAGCGCCGTTACTCCCGATGATGGTGACAAAATCCCCCTTGGGAACAACAAGGTTGATATCTTTTAAAGCGTGGTTTTCATTAATCCGGCCAAGGTTAAAGATCTTGTGGACCTTATTAAGTTTCAGCATCAGAGGCGCCTCCCTCCAGCAGCCGTTCGGCAAATTCATCCTGAATCATAAACCTTCTTAAAGCAGGGGCGCCAAGCGCCAGGATAACCAGAACCGCGGTTACCACCTTCAAATCGGTCGGGGCAAAACCCAACTGGAGGGCGACGGCGATCGCCAGGCGGTAGATGATCGAGCCCACAATCACACCCAAAGTAGCATATATTATTCTGCTGGTCCGGATGACCACTTCCCCAATGATCACAGAGGCCAGCCCAATCACGATCATGCCGATACCCATGCCCACATCGGCAAATCCCTGGTATTGACAGGTTAGAGCCCCGGAAAGGGCGGTGAGGCCGTTGGCCAGACCCAGGCCTAGGATTTTAATGTTGTCGGTATTAACCCCAAGGCTCTCAATCATGACCGGGCTGTCGCCCGTGGCCCTGAGCGCCATGCCGATCTCTGAATAGAGGAAATAATCCAAGATAAATTTGACCAACAAAACAATGATCACAAAAGCTATTAAGGAAATATACCTCTCCGGCAGACCCCAGTCTTTAATGATCGTGAGAATGGTTTTCTCTCTTAATAAGGGGATATTGGCCCGGCCCATAATCCGCAGGTTGATGGAATAAAGGGAGGTCATCGTCAGTATCCCGGCCAAGAGACCGGCGATCTTGAGTTTGGTATTGATAATTCCGGTGATCATTCCCGCCAGTATCCCGGCGATAAAGGCAAAAAAAGTAGCCAAAAAAGGATTGGCTCCATTGATAATCAAAACCGCAGTAACAGAGGCCCCCAGGGGGAAACTGCCTTCCACCGTCAAATCGGGAAAATCAATAATCCGGAAGGTCAGGTAGACCCCCATGGCCAGCAACGCAAAAACCAGTCCTTGTTCAATTGTGCCCTGTAATATATTTAACCACATTTGGTTTTCACTCCATCAGATTAGCAGATTAAAGTTCAGCCCACCCCACCCCCGGTAGAGATGGGATGGGCTTAATCATGCCACGTTTTTAAGTTTTCTACTTATTCTGAACGATCCTGGCTTTTGCCCTTAACTCACCGGGAATATCAACGCCCATGGCTTTCGCAGCGTCTTCATTAATTACCAGCTCGGTTTCTCTCTGGCTCTCGATCGGCATTGTTTCCGGCCTAGCTTCCCCTTTGAGGATCCGCAAGGCCATTTCTCCTGTTTGCCGGCCAAGACGGTAATAATTGATCCCTACCGTAGCCAAAGCACCTTGAGTAACCGCATTTTCCTCCCCGGCAATAACCGGAATCTTGTTCTCCTCCGCCACTTTAATCACGGAGGATATGGCGGAAACCACCGTATTATCCGTAGGTACATAAATAACGTCTACCCTGCCGGCCAGGGACTGGGCGGCCTGCAGCACGGCGGCGCTGTTGTCGGCGGTGGCTTCGATAACAGCCAAATTCAGTTTGCCGGCAACCTCTTTGGCGATCCTCACCTGGATAACGGAGTTGGTTTCACCGGCATTGTAAATGATCCCGACGGTAGCGGCATCCGGGACCACATCCAGGATTAGTTGAAACTGCTCTGCCATTGGTTGCATATCGTTTGTTCCAGTGACATTGGTTCCAGGCCTTTCCGCAGTTTCCACCAGCCCGGCATCAACCGGGTCGGTAACGGCGGTAATCAAAATTGGCGTGTCTTTGATTAGATTCGCTACCGCCTGGGCGGTGGGGGTGGCAATCGCCAGAATCAAGTCGAGTTTTGCATTCTTAAATTGCTGGGCGATGGTATTGGCATTCGCCATGTCACCCTGGGCGTTCTGTACCTGGTAGACGATGTTTTCCCCTTCCCTGTACCCGTTTTCAGCCAAAAAATCAATAAAGCCGTCCCGCGCGGCATCAAGGGCAGGGTGCTCAACGATCTGCACTATGCCCACCTTCAAGATATCCTTTCCGGAATCCTTCCGGAAACCAAAGAAAAGAATACCCGCCACGACAATAACCGCAACTACAATCCATAAAATTGCTTTGTTTTTCAAGCTATCACACCGTCCTTCCGTATTGATCGTGCGCACTTGCGCGCGGAATCAGTGTTTTTCTTATGCCAAGTATAACAAGTTATACGCTCCATGTCAATTGCCGACCGCAATTACCGCTATCGCTTTGGCTGTAGCCCTTGAGTTAAGCAAAGAAGAAACCGGCCTGCTTTTGGGTGCTGCCGGTTTCTCCCTATCTGAGATTGAACCCTTTGCTTTGGTCATTCGATTCTTTTTGGAGAAAAGTCTATAACCTGCATGCAATTAACCTGGCTTTAGATCATTTCAACGTTAAACCTTTAACCGGGGTTGGGAATGATTGAATCTCCATGCCCCTGCTGGCCTTTGGCTGTGAATTAAATTCCCTTCCATTATTCTGCGCTAAGTGTCCTAATTTGCTCCCCGGCAAAATCTTTCTCTTCTTCATTCCCATAGAGCTTCAGCTTTTCATAGTATTCCAGCGCAGTCTCGATATCCCCGGTTACCTTGGACAGGTAAGCTATGTTACTTATTACTATGGTATCATAGGGCGCTTTTTCTTCCGCCAACTTAAAATACTTAATCG
>DUNX01000065.1 GCA_012839115.1 Bacillota bacterium | reverse complement strand
GATATATACCGTGAACTTGCGCTGGAAAATGTCCGCGGGTCCGTGGTCGGTTACGATACATGGAAGCAGACGGCAAGGCGTTATCGGGAGCAGCTGGCCGAAAGAGGTGTGACGGGTTTCAAAGACCGGACTGGCCGCATGTGGAATATGCGAACCTACACCGAAATGGTTGCACGAACCACGACAATGGAAGCGCACCTGCAAGGCACGGCTAACCGCCTGGTAGAGCAGGGGCATGACTTGATTAAGGTGAGCACACACCGGGGAGCGTGCGAAAAATGCGTGCCGTGGCAGGGAAAGATATTGAGCATCACGGGGAAAACGGAAGGATACCCGACGCTGGAAGAGGCAAAAGCAGCCGGGCTCTTTCATCCCCGATGTCGCCATGCCTATGGCTTGTATATAGACCTGGACAAAGAGATTGAGGAATTGGAGGCTGAAGAAAGAGCCGTTAAAGATAAGTATAAAGATGTTCCGTCAATTACGCCTCAAGATTTTGATCAGGAAATCTATGACCGGATTAAAGCGAGTAAGCATCCTGGCAACTTGATGTTACAGCCTGAGTATGAAGAGATTTTTTTGAAGAAAGGCTTTAGTCGAGAGGAAATAGAAACCGTCAAAAAAATATTGTCAGATTACGGGGGCGTAGCCGAACAGCAGAAGAAAGCAATGGAAACAATAGCAGCAGAAATTAAAAATGACAGCCGTATCGGGAAGTTACTTCGTGCAACATCTGATCTAGAAGAGGCAGCTGTTGAAGTATGGCAGAGCGGTTTGGAAAATCGGATACAGAAAAGTTTAAAGGACGCAAAAGAGGATTGGGACTTATTTGGGCAGGCTGAGGGGTTTAGTAAAGATTATTCTGATTTTAGCGAAGTAGAAACGGCCATTAGAATGAGGTTAGAAAAAGAAGCGAGCTTGGTTGTTTATCGGAAAGGAGATTTAGGCAGACCTATTGAATCATGGACAGCAGATCCACTGGGTGCAGATATAGGGGGTGGACATAGATTAACGTATGATCATGCTATGACTTTAAGTGATATGCATGAAAGGGGGTATAACATACTTGGTGGAACATGCAGAATGATGGGCGCGCCTGGGGAAATGGAGATTACATTCATCAACTTTGATAAATGCCTTGGGAGATAAAATGTTTACTTTAAGATAGGTTAATAACCGCCTTCGGGCGTTTTATTTTGCCCTTCTTTAGTATTGTCAGGGCATAAAGAGACAAGACCTGAAAACTGGGACTGACCAGTATAAAAAGTAACAGGAAAGGAGTTTTATTAATGGATTGGTTAAAGGAACTACTTAAGAAAGCCGGAATCGAAGAAGGGAAACTGGAAGGCACGATTGCCGACATTAACAAGGAGCTGCCCAAGTATTTCATCCCCAAAGACAAGTACAACGAAGCGGCAGAGGCAAAAAAGAAGCTGGAGGCCGACATCCAGGAGAGGGACAAACAGCTTGAGCAGCTTAAAAACGCTGCCGGCAACAGTGAGGAACTAAAGGCACAGATTGAGCAATTGCAAGCTGAGAACCAAAAAGCCGCCGAGGAATGGCAGGCTAAAATGGCACAGATGCAGCTAGACTTTGCCATAGAAAAAGCACTAACCACAGCTAAGGCTAAAAACGCTAAAGCTGTAAAAGCCCTGCTCGACATGGAAAAGGTGAAGCTTGACGGCGAGCAACTCCTAGGCCTGGACGAACAGCTGAAAGAGCTCCAGAAAAGCGACGCATATCTTTTCGGCGAGCCCGGCAGGGTAGGCGGCGGCACAAACCCGCCAGGTGGGACAGAACCAAAGACGATTGACCAGCAGATAGAAGAGGCTATCAAGGCCGGGAATACCGCGCTGGCAATCAGACTTAAAAATGAAAAATACTTTTTC
>DUNX01000064.1 GCA_012839115.1 Bacillota bacterium | reverse complement strand
CGTATTTTGATACCTGGGAATGAGCAAATACTTGCTCCCATTTGGATTGGCAATGGCAGTCAGCATAACCGTGGAAAAGTCATCGATGGGGTAAGCCAGATTGCCGGTTAAAAGTTGAGTTCTTTCCTCGCCACTGCCCATCATTATAAACGGGCCGAGCAATTGGGAAAGATTGCTACCGTCAAGCCCCAAATACTCCAGTTGCATTGTCAGCTTGCCGTGATAGCCAATATTATAACTGTAATCCGCCCCTATTAAATAGCTGTTACCGCTTTCGCCCGCCTTCTCGAAGTAATGGCCAAAGGCGCCGTAAACCCCCAGATCCCCCAGATCACCCTTAAAGGTTAAGCCCGCCCGCTGCCGGGGAAGGGGAACAGCGCCGGGTAGCCCTGGGAGCCCGTGCCCGTGTCTGCTCGGCCCTGCCGCCGGTTCCTGCACATAATTGAGGGTCAGGTCGTAACCTTTTACCCCGAACCTGCCCCTGACCCCCCATTTCAGTTTCTTTGTATCAAAATCAAAGCCCGCGGGGAAGGAAGCCACCAGCGTCAGACCGGAGTTCCAGTTCAGAGGGATATTGGCTTCCACGGCATCCGTAAACTTGCTGTCGCTCTCTTCCTCAAGGGCCTCCGCTCCCAGCGTATAATCAACCGGGTTCAGCATGGCTCCAAAGGACCAGGAGACCGGTTGGCGGCCGACGGTCAAATGAAAGCGGGGAAAACGGTGTTTTAAATACAGCTTTTTCGTGAAATAGCTTGCTTCTTTACCTGCAGTCAACCCCTGCAGGGGAAGATCAATCCGGAAGGCGTAACTGAACTCTGTCCTTCCCAATGAGGGGAGATAAAGCTCCAGTTCCAAGTAGTCTTTTAGCTCATCGGTAAAGACCCCGTTTTCAAACCAGGTCCCGCTGTAAAAAAGTTCAGCCTTGCCCCCGGCCTCGACCGCCCATACCTGGGTCGCCGCCAAAAGTCCGCCTATTATAAGGAATAAGACTATTAATACCTTGCGCACCGGGAAAACCTCCTTCTCGGGACTCATCGCTCGTGTACAAATAAGCTGTTGGAGCAAAACGCCTAAACCAGAAACCCAGCCCGGCGCTCAACCCAGCGCGCCGGGGGGCTGCCCTTGTCAGATTGCCGGCTGGCTAGCTCTCAGTCCCGGCTAAAATTCTTTCGTCTGGAGGGGGTTCCGGGAAACCGGAGCCTGGGAAGACGGCCTAGGCGTGCTTGGCGAGGGGGGAAGGAAAACCGGGGCAAGCCGCAGGAGGCGGCGCGGTGGCTTCCGGGACATGGAGGTCCCGTAAGCCATGTACCCGGTTTTCCTTCCCACCGAGCCTTAGTAGCCCGGCCGGATTCTTTGGTTTCCGGTTTCCCGGAACCCTTTCCAGTTTTGAGCACCGCCCGCACTGAGCAACGCAGCCATGCGACCGCGCGCACAGCGCGCGACTAATAACGCCGCGTCTGCCGGCGATCCGGCAAAAAGCCATCGTCTCGCTACTACCGCAAATTCTCCAGCGTGAAGGTTCCCTCCGGGATCTCCGGATTGAACTCTATCTTCTTGATAATAAACTCGGTCCGGGTATCTTTCCGCAGTTTATCCTCCATCACCGACTCCAACGGGTACCAACGGCCCTCAATCTCCTGTACCCTGGTTACGGTCGCCACCTTCAGCAGCCGCCCGCTCCGCGCATACAACTCTTCTTTGAGCCCGACAAACCGCTCCTGATCGATCCAGGCCTTCCGCCGGTAATAGGAGACCTCCTTCCCAGGGGCCGCCGTTCCCTCCAGGACATAACAGGGACGGCCGTTGAGCTCTTCCTCCCCAACCAGTTCAAACTGATACAAATCGGTCAACCTATCCGCTTCCATCACATCCTGGTAGGAAAAATCACTCCCCATGATCCCCTGGTTCAACATGTGCCCGGAGATCTTTACCAGATCCTCGGCGTCGGGGAAGAACATCCAGAGGTCATCACCGCGCTTTAAGAACTTCGTCCCCCGGTCCCGGGGGTTGGTGAAAACAACCAAACCATTATCACCCTGGGCATAAGAGGTCATGGTCTTGACAATGCGCCGGTTCCGGTTGATGATGACCATCTCCGCCTCGACCCTTGCGGTTTCAAAGTATTCATTGTCATCCCGGCGTTTAATGATCTCTTCCACCGTCAGCGCGCCAAAGGCCACCGGCAAGATGCCGGCAATGAGGAACAGAATGAGAATAACCGAAACAGTCAGGCCAACCGTCATCTTTTTCATAGGATATAACTCCTTTCCGTTTTCCTGTTTTCCCTTTCCGTTTTTCTGCCTTCCCTCTCTACTTTTCTGTCTTCAAGACGCCAGAGGTAAAGTCGCCCAACCAGCTAGACGCAGTTATCCCCCAGCTATCCCGATTCTTCGCTCCACAGCCTACTTTGAGTCCGGGCCGGCTCTTAAGCCCGCATGGCTTCTGTCGGTTCAAGCCGCGCCGCCCGCCGGGCCGGGATTACGCAGGCGATGGTGACAATCACTACCCCCAGGAAAAAGGCGAAAATCGTATTTCCCGGCGAAGACAGGGGATAGATCACCGCGTTAAAAACAATCTCCGAACTGAAACCGCTGGTCGCGGCAGTAAAATCAAACCCGGTTCTGGCAAAATACCCGTTGATCAGGGAACCGGAAACAGCGCCGAGCAAACTCCCGGTCACGCCCATGATGGCGCCTTCCGTAAGAAACAAACGCATAATATCTTTACTTTCCAAACCCAGCGCCGACATCATCCCAATCTCCCTCGTCCGTTCCTTGACGATCATCAGCATCGTATTAACCACTACGATACAAGCCAAGAGCACAAGGAAGACATAGATCTGGTTATAGATTAACTTGGCTATTTCCATGAAAAAGATCAGATCACTGGTGTCCTTATAACCCAAAGCCAGGTACCGCCCGTCTTCTCCGTGTTCAGCCAAGAGGGCCTGGACCCGCGGCAAAACCTGGGGAACCAGCTTCTTATCGGGCGTCACCAGCAACACCTCGGTGACCTCACCGTCCATTTCCAAAAGCCGTTGTGCCTGATCCAAGGGGAGATAGAAGACAACCTCGTTCAGGAGCTTAATCCCGCTTTCCGTCCGCCCAACAATGGTAAAGGTTACCCCCTGGAGCGAATTAAAAGCCGTATTAAAGACAATCGTTACCTTCTCGCCCACCCGCCGGTTGATCTTCTCCAATAAAGCCGTGCCCATCATCACTTCCAACCGGCCGGGTTGGGGCATCCTTCCTTCAACCAGATATCTTTCAATATCAGTAAAGGCCGTTTCTTGTTCCGGGTCCACTCCCCAACCGCTGATGGTGACAAGTTCATCTCCAGTGCTGACCATTGCCCCAAACTTCAACCTGGGGATAACCATTTCCACACCCTCTATGTCTTTAAGGGCAGCGACCATTTCCTCCAAGCCCCGGCCACCCAAACCGTCCACCGGGTAATTCAAGGGAAGCAGGCGTTCCTGATCCCGGTATTCATGGGTGATCAGCTTAATATGGCCGGAATCGTATTGAATATGCTCCACGGTGAGATTGTCGATCAGGCCGACAATATAACCCCTGGCGAAAACGACGATCATCACGGAAAAGGCAATGGCGACAATGGAGACAAAGGTCCGTAATTTATGCCGGAAAAGGTTTTTAAAGGCCAGTTTCGCCAAAAATCCCATCTTGACACCCCCTTACCTCGAATAAATGGCCTTAACCGGGTCTTTATCCGCCGCCCAGTAAGCCGGGAGGATACTGGCGAAAAGCGAGACAATAACCCCAAAGGCAAAGACGGTAACAAAGGAAGCGGGGTTCCAAACCCCGTAGATCTTTCCGACCACCGGGATCCCGTAGGGGGTCATATCGATTATTGCGGAGAAGTCCACGCCAACAATGGTAAAAAGCCCCACCCCGGCCAGGCCCAGCAAAAGACCGCAGATCCCGCCCAGGATACCGATGCCGGTAGATTCCAGGACGAAGGTGTAAATGACTTCTTTTGTCTGGAGGCCCATGGCTTTCATCATCCCGATCTCTTCCATCCGCTCCAGGGCGGCCAGGATTACTGTATTAATAATGGCAATGGCGGCAATCAGCAGAATAATCGTCATAATCAGTTGGTTCCCCATTTGTTTGGCGCCGGCCACGGTTACGGCCTCCAGTTGGTCCCAGGAATAGACCGCCAACTGGGGATTGATAGCTCTTAACTGTTCTGCCAATTCGTTGGCCACTTTGGGCGCCCGGTTCTTGTTCTCCAACCGGATCAGGACCTTGCTGGCCTGGTCCCCCACGGCCAGGGCTTCCCGCGCCACATCCAGCGGCAGGTAGACGACGCCCTGGTTGGCCAGGGGGTTCCCGGTGTGGATCAATCCCGTGATCTCCGCTTCAATTGTATTAAAGGTCTCGTTCTTATCCTTCACCAGGAGCGTGACATAATCGCCGGTCTGCAGTTTTAACAGCTCCGCCAGTCTTTTCCCGATCACCGCCTGGGTGACGCCAAAGGCTCCGCGCCCGTCCGCGCGAAACATCTCTCCCTCCACAAAATGGTCCGCAAGGTCAATTACCCCGGCAAAATCCTGCGGGTTGATTCCCCGGCCGATCACCGGCAACTCATTGACCCCGTTACTCAACATGGCCTGGAAACTCAATTCCGCAGAGGACCCTTGATAACCGGGAACATCTTTGATCGCGGCCAGCAATTGCGGTCCAGGGGTCATCAGGTTCTTCAGGGGGAGCTTCTCTTCTTCCGCCCAGTATTCTTCGGTAACCACCTGGAGATGCCCTGCTTCATAATTAATAATCATTTCGTAGGACATCTCCGTCATCCCGCCGATCAAGGAGTCCAAAAGCAGGTAGAAAAAGACGGCAAAAGCAATAATACTGGCGGTGATCAAGGTCCGGTTCCGGTGCCGGGCCAGATTTTTCAAAGCCAGTTTGGTCAGGAACACCGCTTACCCCCTCCTTTGGTCTTTGGCGACCTGCCCGTCCCGGATCTCGATCAGGCGACGGGCATACTCCATCACCCGCGGGTCATGGGTGGAGAAGATAAAAGTTGTCCCCAGTTCCTGGTTCATCTTGAGCATCACCTGGAGCACCTCTTCACTGGTTTTGGAGTCCAGGTTGGCGGAGGGTTCGTCGGCCAGGATCAATTTGGGTTCTTTCACCAACGCCCGGGCGATCGCCACCCGTTGTTTTTGCCCGCCGGAGAGCTCATTGGGTTTCCGTTTTTCCAGCCCGGCCAGGCCCACCGCCTCCAAGATCCGCAGGACCCGGTCTCTAATCTCTTTTTTCTCGTATTCATTGACCAGTCTGACGGCAAACTCCACATTTTCGTAGGCCGTTAGGACCGGGATCAGGTTGTAGCTTTGAAAGACGAAACCCACATGGCGCCTTCTAATCATGGCCAGGGCCTTTTTCTCCAGCCCGGCCAGTTCCTGGCCGTCAAAGATGATTGTCCCCGCGGTCGGCCGGTCAAGGCACCCGATGAGATTGAGGAGCGTCGTCTTGCCGGAGCCGGAAGGCCCAAAGATGGTGGTGAATTCTCCCTGTTCCACCGTGAGATCGATCCCCCGCAAGGCCGGAACCTCAATTTTCCCTTGGTCGTAGATTTTCGTAAGTCCACGCATCTCCAGTAATGCCATGTTATTACCTCCTTACTCTGTACTCGTTACTCGTCGCTCGTCGCTCGGTACTCGTCACTGGTCACTCGTTGCTCGTTTTATTGCCCCTCCCGCATGGCCTCGGTTGGCTGGAGCCGGGCGGCACGCCTGGCCGGAAACAGGCAGGCAAGGGTAACCACCACCACGCCCAGGACAAAGGCAAAGACGGTGTTTGCGGTTGAAGCCACCGGATAAAACATGGTATCAAAGAGCACTTCCGTATCCATCCCGGACAAGGCCTGGCCATAATCAAAACCGGTCTTGCCTAAATAGGCGGTGAGCATGTGGCCAAGGACCGAACCCACCAGGCTCCCGGCGATGCCCATGAAAGCACCCTCAATCACAAAGAGTTGTAAGATGTTTTTCGCTTCCAGACCCAAGGCGGTCATCATGCCGATCTCTTTTGTCCGCTCCCGGATAATCATGATCATGGTATTGATCACAACAATACAGGAGAGCAGGACCAGGAAGATATAGATATAGTTAAACATAACCTCCGACAGATCCATTAAGGGAATTAAATCGCTGGTCTCCCGGTAACCCAAAGCCAGGTAACGGCCGTCTTCACCTGCTTTGGCCAGGAAGGCTTTGACCGCCGGCAGAACCTGGGGAACCAGTTTCGGGTCGGTTGTCACCAGTAACAACTCGGTGGCCTGATCTTCCATCTCCAAAAGCCATTGCGCCTGGTCCAGCGGTAGGTAAAAAACCATTTCGTTCAGGAGCTTCAAGCCGCTTTCAATCCGCCCGACGATATTAAAGGTAATCCCGCGCATCGAACCATAGGCCGTATTAAAAACAATTGTGACCTTCTCCCCAACTTTACGGTTGATCTTCGCCAGCAAGGCCGTGCCCATCACCACTTCTTGCCGGCCGGGCGCAACCATCCTCCCCTCTGCCAAATAATCTTCAATATCGGTAAAAGCCAGCTCATCTTCGGGGTTTACCCCCCAGCCGCTCATGCTGATTAATTTATCGCCGGTACTGACCATGGCGCCGAATTTCAGCCTGGGAATAACCATTTCCACATGGTCGATCTCCACAAGCGCCGCCATCATCTGCTCCAACCCTTGGCCGGCCAGGCCGTCCACAGGATAATTAAGGGTCAAGAGGCGTTCCCGCTTTTGGTACCCTTCATCGATGATCTTGATGTGCCCGGAATTATAATACACATGGTCGGCAAAGACCGAATCAACCATGCCAACAATAATTCCCCTGGAAAAAACAACGATCATGATACCGAAGGCAATGGCGGCAATGGAAACTATGGTCCGTAGTTTACTCCGGAATAGATTCTTAAAGGCGATCTTTGCAAGATATCTCACCATGACACCCCCTTAACGATGATAAATCGTCTTCACCGGGTCTTTGTTCGCTGCCCAATAGGCCGGCAGGATACTGGAGAGGAAAGAGATAATCACCACAAAAACGAAGACCCAGGCAAAACCGGCGGGATTCCAGACCCCGTACAGTCTTCCCAGGATCGGCAGGCCGAAAGAGGCCATATCCATGCCGGCCAAACCGGCAAAGTCCACGCCGTATTTCACCATCAGCCAAACGCCGCCGATTCCCATGAGGGCGCCGAGGATCCCGCCGATAATCCCGATACCGGTCGACTCCAAAACAAACGCATAAACCACCTCTTTATTCTGTAAACCCAAGGCCTTCATCATGCCGATTTCGCCCATCCGCTCCAGAGCGGCCAGGATTACCGTGTTAATAATGGCAATCGCGCCAATCAAGAGAATGATGGCGAAAATCAGCTGTTTTTCTATTTCGGCGGCGCCGATAAAGGTAACCGCCTCCATTTCATCCCATGGATAGACCCCCAGGTTACCAGCGATCGCTTTTAATTTTCCTTCCAACTCACCGGCGAGCTTGGAAGCGAGATTCTTATTCGCCAGCCGGATAATGATTTTACTCACTTCCCCGGGGGTGTTAAGCCCCTGCTCAACTATGTCCAGGGGGAGATAGACGATGTTTTGATTGACATTGGGGTTACTCGTATGAACTAGACCGGCAATCTCCGCTTCAATCGTGTTGTAGCTCCCGTCCTTATCTTTGACCAGGAGGGTAATGTAATCACCCACTGCCACCTCCATGAGGTCGGCCAGTCTTTTCCCGAGGACGGCCCGGTTTTCTCCCGACGCAAACATCGAACCCTCGGCAAACCGGTCTTCCAAAGCAAAAACCCGGCTGAAGGTTTCCGGATCAACTCCTTTACCAATTACCGGGAGTTCATCCACGCCATTGCCCAGCCGGGCCTGGAAATTAAGTTCCGGTGAGAAACCCAGAAACCCGCCAACCTCCTGGATTTCCCTGCTTAGCCCCTCATCAATGGTGAGGAGGTGCTCCAGGGGCAGCTCTTTTTCTTCATTTTCTTCTTCCCAGTACTGCTCGGTCATTACTTGCAGATGGCCGGTTTCATAATCAGTAATCGTCGCGTAGGACATCTCAATCATGCCGCCGATTAGGGAATCGTAGAGGATATAAGAGAGGACGGCAAAGGCAATGATGATCGAGGTGATTATCGTCCGGTTCCTGTGGCGGGCCAGATTCTTCAAGGCCAGTCTGGTCAAGAACAACATCCTGCTCCCTCCTT
>DUNX01000140.1 GCA_012839115.1 Bacillota bacterium | reverse complement strand
TGCCATAACCGATAGCCTTTTGCAGATACTTAATCTTTTCTTCATCACCCTGCATGACTTCATTGATAAAGTGCTGCCACAATTCACTTCTAGCAGCTGGATTATAGCTCACATTGGCAATCTTACTTAATAAGTCTTCTGCTCTATGTTCTCTGAATTCAAAGGTCTTGAGGTTCAATGTACCGTTTTGTAGATTGAGCAAATCCGAATCCTTATCAAGGTCTTCATTGCTGATACAATACTTATCCCTTGCATCCTTGACCATAGTCTCCCTAACTGCTCTACTGCCCATTTTAAGGATATGCTTTTGATAAGCTGTCTTCTGGGTCTCATTATCGATGGTTACACTAAACATCAAGAGTTCATCCTTCAACTGTTTTGCCATTCTAGACACAGACATACCTCCAATATCCTTAACCCAAACCCTGCCATCATAGACAAACCATTCATTCGCCGTAACATTAAACCTGGCAACACAGTTAAATACATCAGCGAATAATTCACCATTGCCCTTGTCATCGCAGGGATAATTGATATGAGGCTGTAAATGCTCCAGTGTTTCTTGAATTTCTGCAGTACCCTTAGCAAACTTCTTGATAAATTTGTCATCATCATTGGTGGCAGTGGAGGTCAAGCCTTGCATTGCCTTCATAGCTGTTCTTTGCATATAATCAGAACGCTCCAGCTTGGCTATGTGCTTGTCGTCCTTACCTTTAGCATAGGGTGAGCCTATAAACGCTTCTATGGCTGTATCTACGTCACCGGAACACCAAAAGAGTAACTTTCCCATCAACGCTAGGTCTTTCTCACTCTCACTAGTACACTTCTCGCTCTGGTAATCACCGTTCCAGAGAGCCTTGAACACAGTATCCTTTTCAATTCCGATGGAAAAGTAGTCTTTGCCTTTGTTGATACAAAAGTTATCAATATTAGCTTCTATGGTTGATTTGACCGACACAGGGTTGATGAAATGCTTATTAAATATCTGCATCACCTGCTCAGAACGCTCGTTTATGTGCTTCAAATCGCCATATACATTACCTGTCATGGTAAAATACCTTTTGACTTTATACATTTCAATAAAACTTTTCTTCCTGCCATCCACAGGGATATCTCCCTTAACGAAGATGTGAAGACCTTTACCGCTAGGCGAATACTCTGTGTAGCTGTCCAACATTGATACTATCTCAACAGCTTCTTCAAATAATGAGCCATCATTTGTAACAACATGATCAAGGTCAATTCCCACTATACCGTTATTGTTGAATTCAAAGCCGATACCATCATAACCTCCATCATGAAAGGCATTCACAGCATCCTCAAATCTCGCCCATGTATCTGACTGTCCTGCCTTTGCTGGTACTCCTGTCACCGGATTGAAGGGTATTTTCTCCTTACGGCACACCCACTGTGGTAGTTGCTTTAATTCATCTGGTATGTTCATAAATTGGTTCATTTTTTATCTCACCTCCTGTGTTGCCGGGATAAACAAATAGAGCCCGACAAATAGTTTTTTAGACTATCTGCCAGGCTCTATAGGTGAGTCAAACTTCGCTCCCATTGTGGCTCTGTGCCAGACCTATTCACTTTTTTACACCACCTTCTTCTCCAGCCTTACCTCAAAGACCTTTCTGCATTTCGGGCATTTGATTTCAACATCAGCATAATCTGCATCAAATACTCTGTGATTGCAATAGGGACAGCGTACAGTGTACTTTTTCTTACTCCCCTGCCTTCGCCTCCGGCTTCTTTAGCTTTATGAGTCTTGCCATTTTCATCATCACTGGCTCTAATATCTCTCCAACCATGTAATGAACCGTTGATGAGTAATTCTCCTTTGTTTCG
>DUNX01000005.1 GCA_012839115.1 Bacillota bacterium | reverse complement strand
GACAGCAGGGTCTTGGCGAAAAAGAATAAAATCCTCTTGATGGGCACCCCCAACGTGGGCAAGAGCGTTTTCTTTTCCGCCCTCACCAACGTGCATGTTATCAGTTCCAACTATACGGGGACAACCGTTTCTTATATGGAAGGCGCTTATAAGATAGGGGATACCGAATATACCTTGATTGACGTGCCGGGGACCTACTCTTTGGCCGCCACTTCCGTCGCGGAAGAGGTGGCCATCGGTTTTCTCTGCAGTCAACCCGATGCGGTCCTTTTTGTTCTAAACGCCGCTGATCTTGAGGGCAGCATCAAGCTGGCTTTGGAAATTATGGAGTATAATATCCCCATGGTCTTTGCCTTGAACCTGATGGATGTCTCGGAGCGCAAGGGTTTTAAGATCAATGCCAAACTGCTCGCCCAGGAACTCGGGGCGCCGGTGATCCCGACCGTCGCGGTGAAGGGCAAGGGCCTGGACGGGATAACCAAGGCTTTTAAGGAGATCCTGAAGGGTGAAGAACCGGCCGCGGCGGTGCAAGCCTCTTCCGTCTGTGAAGGTTGCCCGGGTTATGGGGTGACCAGCCGCAACGGCCAGGAATATTGGGAGCGGGCCCGGCAGATCGTCTGCAAAGTGCTCTCCCGGACCGGTACCAACCCCAGCTTTTTAGACCGCCTGGGCGAAGCCATGCTCCGTCCCTGGCCCGGTATCCCACTGGCCTTGCTCGTCATCCTGATCAGCCTGGGAGTGGTGGTCTTCGGAGGGGATTTGATCCGTGAGGGTTTGCTCATGCCCCTGGTCGAGGAGGGCATTGTCCCCTTCTTTGAACGGTTGATTACCCCCATGAATTTGCCGGTGGTTTTGCATAATATTCTCATCGGGGAGTACGGTGTTTTCCGCATTAGTTTTGAATGGATTCTGGCCCTGGTAGTACCTTATGTTATCCTGTTCCAGGCCCAATTTGCCCTGTTGGAGGATAGCGGCATTTTACCCCGGATCTCCGTGCTCTTTGACAACATCATGCGTAACCTGGGCGTACAGGGCGGGAGCCTGATTCATATCTTCCTCGGTTTTGGTTGTGCCGTTCCGGCCATTATCAGTACCCGGACGGCGACCACGCATAAAGAACGCTTGATGGTTACCGCCATGATTTGCTTTGCAATTCCCTGTATTTCCCAGACGGGGGCGTTGCTCTCTTTGCTCTCAGCCTACTCCGCCTGGCTGGTGGTGGCCACCGGTCTCACCGGGGCGCTGGTTTTCTTTACCGTCTCCATGGTTCTCCGGAGAGTTTTTAAAGGCAGTGTGGATCCCCTCGTCCTTGAGGTGCCCAATCTGTTGCTCCCCGAGCCCAGGGCATATTTTAAGAAACTCTGGGTCAGGATAAGACACTTTTTGGTGGATGCGGAAGGGCCCATGCTCATTGCCGTCTTCATCGCCGCTATTCTGGCGGAAACCGGTCTTCTATTAGGATTGGGCAACTTATTGAAACCGGTCGTTTCGGGCTGGCTGGGCTTGCCTGAGGAGGCGGTAATCTCGCTGATCCTGGGGATAATCCGGCGGGAGATGTCCGTGGCGCCGCTGGTGGGGATGAACTTGAATCCGCTCCAGATGTATGTGGGGGCGGTGGTTTCCCTCCTCTACCTCCCTTGCCTATCGGTCTTCGCCATCGTTGCCAGGGAGTTTAACGCGCGAACTGCCGTGGCCATCTCCGTTGGCACCACCTTTACCGCCTTGTTTGTCGGGGGTGTCATGAATCATCTGGTCTTGTTTGTTCAGAGTATTTTCTAGAAGACGAAGAAAAAACAATAGGAAAGATAGGGAAATAAAAAAGAGCCGTGATTATTCACGGCTCTTTTTGCTTGCCTCTTTATTTATTTGTCCCTTTACTTGCTTCCCTCTTTATCTGCTTTTTTTTCATTTTTCTCTTTACTTCTCTCTTTGTCTGCCTCTTTATTTGCCTCCATATATTCCTGCATGGCCCGGACGGAATCGCCACTGATGACATGTTCGATGGAACAGGCGTCCTTGTCGGCGGTCTTCGCATCAATATGCAAAACGTCGGTGAAAAACTTCTGGATCGTCTCGTGTTTTTTTGAGGTCGACTTCGCCAGTTCGAGTCCGGCGGGGGTCAAGAAGACCTCTCTGTATCTTTCGTTGACCACCAATCCCTTTTCGGCCAGGGTTGACATGGCACTGTTGACGCTGGCTTTGGTGACGCCCAGGCGTTCGGAGATATCCGAAACCCTCACGCCGGAGCCGGAGTTGCCGCCGGAAAGCTCATAAATGGCCTCAAGATAGTTTTCCATCGTGAAGGTGAGTTTTTTCATAGGATCCCCCCACGGTCCGCAAGGGCGGATTAGAGTTATGAACCCTCTCTTAAATTATACACTTTCTTGCCCGGAAGATAAAGGCGCCGTTTTCCGCGGCCAAGAAATTACCGTCCCGCTTGCTGCTGACGTTGCCGGTTGTATATAAAGGCATGGCTGCTTCAAAAAGAATACCCCCGGTATACTTAAGAGGCAGGTAATGGGTGCGAATACCGGGAGTTCTAAACGAAAATCCTATATAGAAAAGGATGTGTTAAGTATGAATGAAAATGCCGAGCTTTTAAATTTTATCTACCAAAACTCGCAAATGGGTGTGGAGACCATCCAGCAATTAATGGGCATAGTGAGGGATGAAAAATTTAAAAAACAATTGGAGTCTCAGTTTAAAGAGTATGAAGAGATCCATAGCACTGCCCGGAAAATGTTGAATGAAAATGGGTATGATGAAAAAGGGATCAGTGCAATGGAGAAAATCAGAACATATATCTTTTCAAACTTGTTCATGGAAACTGCCTCCTGTTTTTTGTTTTAATTATACCTCAAAAAGGGTATTCTGCTCATACCACATTCAAAATCATATAAAAAAGAAACATCCGGAACCCGGATGATT
>DUNX01000063.1 GCA_012839115.1 Bacillota bacterium | reverse complement strand
TGGATTTTTTTGAAATGTTCAAAATCAAAATTGCCTTTTACTGGATTTATATAGAATTGCATTAATCTTGCCGCAGCAATTACCCGTTCATACCGGCTCAATTCTTCATGGGAAATCATATCAAATTTATTCCTAAGTATATAAGTGCCGGGATAAACATAAGAGTCAATGTTATTCATAGCTTTTATCTTTTTTTTATATTTTTTACCTTCCGCATAAGCTGCTTCAAGATGTTTCTTAATGCTCTCTTCGAGGGTTATCTCTCCCCTGATTATTCTTTCAAATTCTTCTTTATCTTCCTCAGTAAAAACAAACCCTTCTATTTCATGGGTTCTGATAGCATACTCAACCGCTTCTCTTAATTTACGCTGTTTTTCAAGATCATTCATTTATTAACCCCTCCCACAGGGTTCAGGCTTTATCACCGGCCGGCCGCGGGTATGGTTAAAACCGGAAAATCAGTTCCCCTCTGATCAATGCCGGTTCCAGGGAAAGCGCCTGGTATTTCAAGGTTAAAAGCGCATGGCCCCCCCATTCCAACCCCAACAAGGTCTGTAACATCTGCTCTCCTCTAGTGGACTCGTTATACCATTGATAATCAACAACCATCCGCAAATAATCGCTGAGTTGGAAAGAAACACCCGCATTCACCCGGGGATTAAAGAGGAAAAAATGGTATGGGCGGTCGTGCCCTTGCTGGAGATTCCACTGTAAACCCGCATGAACAGAGGTGTTCCCAAAAAGGGAGACCCTTCCCTGAAAATCAATATGCCAATAATTCTCTATTCCATCCTCTTCTTTTTCCGGCCGGAGCAGGTCGGACCCACTGAAAAAACCGGCGTCTTGCCAGTTTCCCCCGGTTAAGCCCGGATGGGGATTTTTATATATATAACCGGTAGCCAGGGATAAATTGCCGATCTGAATGCCTGCCGTGGCTTGCAAGATCTCGCCGGCCGCCAGCCCCTCCTGCTGCCTTCTCTCCAAATCCCTGTAAAGAGTGAAAGGTCGCGTATACGCATGCGTATACGCGTCAGCTTGTTGGCGTACGGTATCGTGCGCGCGCGCACGATTTGCTTGCAGGATCAGGTCTACCTCCAGGTATCCGTCGCTGAAACCGGAGACCGATGCCAATTTCACAGGGGTCGCGCGCGCGCGCGCGACCCGTTCAAACTCAGCCATATCCAGGCCAAGGGTTGTCAACTCCCGCTCGAATTCTTGGACCAATCTTTGCAATATGTATTTTTCCTGGGCGGTAAGGACGGGCGGCGAATGGTCATCATCTAAACGAATAATAAGGCCTTTGAGATAATAAGCCATTTCGTACCTGGTCAATACTTTCTGTTGTTCGCTTATGTATTGCCAGGGATATCCCGGTAATAAACCGCCCCGGGCCAACTCGGCCAGGTCCTCATAGGCCTGGTGGCTGCAAGAAAGAAACAACTCTTCCACAGCCATGGTTAAAGGGGAAAAGATCAAGATGAAAATGGTCAGACAAGGAAAAAATCTATTCATTACCATCCCCTGCTCCTTTACACCGTCTCCATCCCTGGACCGCCGGTTTTTTTGGCAAAAAAACGCTCTCCCAGAACCACCGCAACATAATCATCATAAGGTTCAGGCGGGACCTGCAATCCCAGGGGCAACCACCTCCGCCAGCCCCGCCGGTGTTCCTGAAGGTAACGGCGTCTTCCCTCCATCGTTGAATAGGCCTCATCGATCCGCCGGACAGCAGTCGCCTGCCCGCGCAGGGTTCTATCCACACGGGCCAGCATCTCCCGGCTGCCGGTTTTATCACCAATCACCACAGCGGCTACGGAAAAACCGGTACAGATCTCCCGGACCACTTGCTCTACTGCTTCAGCTTGGGCAACTCCCTTTCGTAAAACTGAAACCCGCTGCTTGCTTTCGTCTTTTTCCAGTACGGCGTAGCCAAATTTCCGGCGTCCGGGGTCAACGGCCATAATCACCTGCGACATGGGGGATTTCCTCCTCCAACTTGATCTCCACTTTCAAGGGTCCCCGGGTTCTCCAGACATCCTCAACCGCCACCAGCTGCACGGTGACCATTTGCCCCCCCTCCCGGATTTTCTTAATCAATTCCGGCGCCTCCTGCAGGGAGGCAACTTCCCCTATATACTGCCCCTCGGAGATCATTCCCTTATCCAAAGCCTTTTTCCGGACAACCAATAAGAGGCGGAGGATCCGGTCAAGGATCTCCTCCTCTTCCAGGTCCGGTTCGATCCGGTCTTCCGCGATTATTTCTCCCTGGCAGAAGATACGTTGATCGGGAAAAACCTGAAAGGAAGTATATAAAGGTTCAAAGAGCACCGTATTATGGTCGACCACCAGTCGCAAGACTGCCGGCCCTTCCAAACCGGCAATTTCTTTTGCCAGTACAGAAAGGTCGTCTTTCACCTTGAGCGAATATTCTTCTTTTCCCCGGAGCCGGGCCCCCCGCTCCAGGGCGATCTTGTTTCCTGCGGCCAGCATAGGGTGAAAGACCTCGGCAATAACCTCTTCCGGTTCCTTCCCGCCCTCAACAACCCGGGCTGCTAAAATATCCCCGCTCAGAAAGATCAAACGCCCGGTTTTGGTTATTTCCAGATTGTCACGGAGCGTCGAAGCTTCCGCCGCCAATACCTGCACTTCTTTATGGAGTCGTTCCTTCTCCACTTCCAAACCGACCTTTGTCTCCTCCAGACCCTGGATTACCTCTTCCAGAGCATGGAGCCGTTTCTGGTTATAGGCCAGTTCTTCTTTGTTTTCATGCAACTCTTTTCTGGTCCGCTCAAGGGTGGCGGCGGCTTCCCGGTAGTAGGCTTCCGTCGCAACCAGTAGTTCTTCGGTTTTTTCCTGTTCTGCCAGGACTTCCCCCAGTTTTTCCTGGGTTTCCTGGTATTCGATTTTCAGGACAGTCAATTCCCTCCGGATCTGTTTCATATGAAATAACGCGGTACGGACATCATCCGAGACAACCGCCATAAGCACTAGAGTAAGACCGGAGATGGCGAGCCCGGTAAGGACCGTAATCACCATCGACGTATACTTAGGGCGTAAACCAAAAAGGGTCAGCTTCTTTTTGCCCATACGCATTCCCACCCGGTCGCCCAGGAGAGCGAGGAGGCCGCCCAAAACAGCGATGGTAAGAATCAAGACGAAGCCGTACAATTCAGTCCACCCTTCAACCTATCTTATCTTTCGTAACAGTTGCCATCCGCCGTAAATCCCAAAGATGATATTTTGAAACCAGGCGCCAAGAGCCGGCGGAATTGTTCCGGCCCTTCCCAGCACACTACCGACCCCCATCAGAAGATAGTAAATAAAGACAAAGAGAAAACTCAGGCCGAAACCGGCGGAAGAGGTCCGGCGCTGTGGCTGCAAGCCCAAAGGGGTACCCAGCAGGGCAAAGAAAAAACAGGCAAAAGGAACCGAAATTTTCAAATGGAGTTGTACTTGGAGGTTTCGGATTTCACCTTCACTAAGTTTGGGTTTGTTCATAATATACCATTGCAACTCAGACCAGGACATCTCCGTCGGTTTCTGCCGGGCCAGCTGTACCACCTCGCGGGGGGTCCGGGTCAAACCGGAAAAACCCTTCCCGACCCGGATCGGGAAGACTTTCTCTCCTTCGTACTGGTAGATCTGCCCCTCCCGGAAAAACCAGCCGTAATCCGGTTCACTCCAAAAAAGCTCCTGGCTCTGGATGGTCCGGACTACGCGGTCCTTCTTAACTTCTTGAATAAGAACATTAACCATTCTTTCTTCTGCCGGATAATATCTTTCAGCATAAACCAACCTTTTCACCGCAGAACTGGAATCGGTAATAAAATGGTGCCGGATTACTCCTTTGGGTGCGGATCCGGTCACCGTGGCCCTCTCCTCCCGGTAAGCCCTGTTGGCTACAGGCACCACATTTTCGTTTAGAACAAGGGTTGCCCCGCTCACGAGTAAGCCGGTAAGCAGAACCGGCAGGGCGATCCGGAAATAGCTGACCCCGCCGGCCTGCATGGCTATGGTTTCGCTGTGTCCAGTCATTTTCCCCAAGCCAATCAGCGTCCCCAGCAATATGGCCATCGGCGTGCCGTAAGCCAGGTTTTCAGGGATCTGGTACAACAAAAGACGCAAAACTGTGGAGAACGGCAAGCCATAATTCTGCGCCAGCTGTGTCAGGGAAACAAAGATATTCCCGATGAGAATCCCACTGAAAAGAAATAACCCAAAAAAGAACGGTCCCAACAATTCCCGGAGTATATAACGGGTAACTATCCTCATCCTATCCTCCCCAACTGAAGGGCGATACCTTCCTTGTTCAGGCCCCTAAATACTGAACCGGTCGCCGAGGTAAAAACGGCGGGCCATGTCATCATCGGCGATTTTCTGTGCTTCCCCGGCAACCAGGATCTTACCGTCGTACATTATATAAGCCCGGTCGGTGATGGCCAAAGTCTCACGGACATTATGGTCGGTAATCAGGACGCCAAGCCCCTTCTCTTTCAATCTCCTGACAATATCCTGCAAATCGGAAACGGCGATGGGATCCACCCCGGTAAAGGGTTCATCCAGCAGAACAAAGGAGGGTTCCATCGCCAAAGCCCGGGCAATCTCCACCCGTCTTCTTTCGCCCCCGGAAAGCATATATCCTTTCTGCGCCCGCAGGCGGTAAAGATCAAATTCCTCCAATAATTGCCGGCATTTTTCGTCCCTGTCTGTACTCTTTCCCGGGCGCAGTTCCAAAATGGCCTTGATATTATCCTCTACTGATAACCGGCGAAAAACCGAAGGTTCCTGCGCCAGATAGGAAACGCCAAATCTGGCCCGCATATGCATGGGGAGATTGGTG
The DNA here is from genome assembly GCA_012839115.1 of Bacillota bacterium. GTDB lineage: Bacteria > Bacillota > UBA4882 > UBA10575 > UBA10575 > JAAYGG01. The sequence continues at coordinate 39,265 of DUNX01000063.1, read as the reverse complement.
ACATCCTGCCCGCCAATGGTGATGGTACCGCTTTTCGGCCGTTCCAGACCGACGATCATATAGAAGGTCGTGGTTTTCCCCGCGCCGTTCGGTCCCAGCAAGCCCACGACTTCACCGGGGCCCACCCGGAGACTGACATCATTCACCACCCGGCGCTTATTGTACTCTTTCACCAGGTTCCTGGCTTCAATCGACACCGGTTCCTCCCCCTTGCGGTTGCATTTTTGACTTAACCGGCCCGGTTATAATGATCCTTCCTGTTTCCAAGTGCAAGACCATCATGGTCCCCTCAATGTAGTTCTCTCCCAAGTACGCCACGGGTGTACCGGAAAGGTAGACCTTTTCCTCGTCTTTCCGGTAGACCAGTTGCTCCGCTTTCCCCCAAAAATCGCGGAAACGCCAGTTTATCTCTTCTGTAGCAGTCAACACCCCTCCCAGAAGGCTGGCGGTGAGCATCCGGCCGGTAAGTTCCATCTCCCCTGTGGTTAATGTAAAACCTCCGGTCGCTGTGAGAGATTCCCGTTCCAGTTCGACCAGGAGTTTCTCTGCGCGTAATTCCATCTCCTCACTTACTAAGAAAACGTCCCCCCGGGCAGTTAGTTCCTGTTGTTTCCGGTCGTAATCAATCCGGCGGGCAGTAAGAGAAAATTTAGGGTTCCGCATTATTACAGGCTGTTCAGAACTGCCGAAATAAGAAAAATACTCTTTCTCCAGATCAAGATCGCTTCCCTCCGGCGCGATGATCTCCAGTCCCAGCCCTTCCTCAGCCGTGCCGGTGGACACCGTACCAGCGGCCGGCCCCGGGCTTATTAACGACATGCCCAGCGCCAACAGGAGCAGACCGCTAAAACAAACAAATCTTCTCATTACTAATGGTTTTATCATTAATGACCGGATTACCACAGATGATCGAATCATTAGCCACCTCCCACCTGTTATCTGGCGGGAAATTTCCAACGGGATTGACCGTCGAAAACCACCTTTTCCAGGCCGGGATCCGTCTGGAAGCGGTCGGCATAAACCTCAATCCCCTGCTTTTTCAGGACAATTTCTTCCCCGGAAAGCATTCCGCCCGGCGCCGTCGTCCATTCCATTCTCCCGGCGTTAACCGCCAGTTTCTCCCCGGTGATCACCACCTCCTGCAAAGAGAGGCGGGAAAAATCAGCACCTAACATACCTTTCTTCGCCTGTACCGCCAATACCTCCCCGTCAGGGGTAAAATACTCGCCGGTTACTTTTCCCAGGGCAAAGGCGGTTCCTTCTCTTTCCATGGTCCTGATCCGCAGTTGCCAGCAAGTGCGGTTATCCTGATCCACCAAGGTAACTTCTGTTTGCTCGAGACGTAAGGCCGGATGGGACGTGTCGGAGTAGTCCCCGTCTGGGGAACCAGATGGAGACCCGGAAGAGGCAAGACTTTTTTCTTTCTCTTGAGGAAAAACCTGCGCCAAGTCAGAGACCGGCTGAAAGCTGGTGTAGAGCAGATAGCCGAGAAACACCGCGGCCAAAATAACCCCGGTGGTTAAAATAACCCCCGTTCTCGCCTTCATTAGAACAAATCCCCTTTTCCTTTAGCCCTTTACCCCATGCCGCCATCCGCTGCTCTCGCAGGTGTTGCTTTCAGCAGGTACCTGCTTCGCAGGGGTCCCCTACTTTGTAGGGGTCCCCTACTTTGTAGGGGGCCTACTTCGTATGAACCCCTGTTTCACAGGGGGATCAGTTCGGAAAGTCATCAGCCACCGCCACCAGGGAGATATTCTCCGCTTTTGCCCGGGCAATTGTTGCTTCTTTCTCCAGAAGAAAAGCGGCGGCAGCCTCGAACGCCAAAACCGCGGCCCGGCTCTGAATCACCGCCGCGACCGTACTCGGACCGATAACCGGTATGTCAAAACGCAAATCCTGGCGGGGGTTGGCCACCTTTACCACGACCGCTCCCCCGCCGGCCAGTTGCCCGCCGCGCAAGATCGTGGCATCGGTCCCCTCCATTGCTTCTACCGCAAGAACCATCCCGTTCTTTACTACCACGCTCTGGCCGATGTTGAGCGCGGCGACCTCTTTTGCGGTCCGGTAACCAAAACGGATATCAGCTTCTTCCCGGGCGGTAGGAACCCGTCCGGTCAGGCATCCTTTCCCCGGTAACAGGTGGGAAAGGACAACGGTTTGCTTTTCCACTTCTATTCCATGTTTCGCAAAGTATTCCGCCAAGGCCAGTAGGATTGCGTCATTATGTTTTGCCTGGAGCCCTGCCAGGACGGTCTTTAAATCCGCATCCATTTCGATCCCGGTAAGAACAACCTCTTTACCTACTTTACCGGCCATAACAACCTTTGCTACCTTTTGTTCTTGAAAAAAACGGCGGATAGCCCCCAATTGTCCCAGGCTCTCCCAGGCCACCGTAAACCCCGCCTTATTAAGCGCCTCCGCCAACGCCGGGTCCGTCTCTTCCTTCACGCCGAGAATAACAGGGGAAATCCCCATCAGCCTCATGCCTTTTGCCGCTTCTAAAGGAAGCAATCCCCGGCCGGCTATTAATCCCCATCTTTCCAAGTTCCCACCGCTTTCTAACGCGCTAGCGCGTTTTGGCGCTACGTGCGTTCATACGCTGCACGCGCTTGATAGAAATAAAACCTGAGTAGAAAAAAGGAAACTAGACGGGAACGTCTAGTTTTTAAAAGTGTTTCCCGGCTGCTACCGGCATATTCCCCGTTCCACGTTCCGTAGAAAACGGATAAAGTGATCGATCTCCGGGTATCCTTGCAATTGCTGTTCCATCTGTTCAATCGCCTGGGCAATGGTTAGATTGGAACGGTACAAAATGCGGTAAGCTTTCTTTATCTCGTCCCTGATTTCCGGCGGAATTTCGTTACGCCGCAAGCCCACCACGTTGATCCCGGCTACCCGGGCCGGAACCCCGTCAACAATGACAAAAGGTGGGACGTCTCTGATCACCTTGGTGCACCCGCCGATCATAGACATTTTCCCAACCTTGGTAAACTGGTGTACACCGCTGAGCCCGCCGATATTTACCCGGTCTTCGATGATGACATGGCCGCCAAGGGAAGCGGCGTTGGTTAGGATCACATGATTTCCAACGCGGCAATCATGGGCCACATGACTGTAGGCCATAAAGAAATTATCATTACCGATGCGCGTCTCCCCGCCTCCTTCACCGGTTCCCCGGGAGATCGTTACATGCTCCCGGAAGATATTATTGTCACCAATAACCAGGAAGGTTTTTTCACCCTTAAACTTCAGATCCTGCGGATCGCAGCCGATGGACGCGCCGTGATAAAATTTATTGTTACAGCCAATCCTGGTCCAACCGTCAATAACCACATGGGGCCCGACAACGCATCCATCGCCCAGCTCCACATGCTCCCCGATTATCGCATAAGGACCGATGACCACATCCTTCCCTATTTCCGCGCCCGGGTGGATAACGGCTGTTTCATGAATCTTTCTCAGGGCTACAACTTTCTTTGTCTTTTTCTCTACAACTTCCATCCTAAAACCTCCAAATCATTCCGGCGTTCAATAACTTACCGAATAAGAACAGCCGTTTTCATTTCTATGCGCGAGGATTGCGTTAACTGGGATAACATCATGCTGGATCGCGCGGCGCGTTACCAATCCACTAAATTATTGCGATTCACCAAAAAACCCATAATCCCTTCCAGTTTTAAATGGGAAAAACATAAATTATTAGCAAACGACCTTTTATTGAACGGAACCTAGAACAAACATCAATTCCGCCTCGGCCACCAATTCCCCGTTGACTGTGGCACGGCCTTTCACCTTCCCGGCATTTCCTTTTATCCTCAAAACCTCAACTTCCATGCGGAGTTGGTCTCCGGGAACGACCGGCCTCCGGAACCGGGCGTGGTCAATTCCGGTAAAAAACGGAATCTTCCCTTTGTGTTCTTCTTCGTTTAACATCATTAAACCGGCGGCTTGCGCCATACTCTCAATAATCAGCACCCCCGGCATTACCGGATGTTGCGGGAAATGACCGTTGAAAAAGCTCTCGTTCACAGTGACATTTTTCAAGCTAACAATACTCTTTCGCGGTTCAAAAGCAAGCACCCGGTCCACCAGTAAAAATGGAAACCTGTGCGGTAAGAGCTGTTTTATCCGGCCAATATCCAATGTGCTCCCCCCCTGTTCTATATTATCGTAAGTTTTCTCTTAATCTTAATACCAGTTCCAAATCCATTTTGTGCCCGGACCCGATCCCAATAATCTTGCCGGTTACCGGCCCCAACAGATACAGGTCTCCCAGCATGTCCAGGATTTTGTGACGGGCGATTTCATCCGGATACCGCAGATCGCTTAGGTACCCTTCTTCACCCACTACCACCGCCACATCAAAATTGCCGCCCTGGGCCAACCCCTGCCGGCGTAACGCCTCAATTTCGTAAGTAAAGGCGATGGTCCGGGCTGAAGCCAACTCTTTCTGAAAGGTCTCCGGTGTCACTGACAACTGATAAAACTGGTTCCCGACATTGTTGTTATTTGAAGTAAAGAAATAACTGATATGAAGCTGCTCTCCAGGTAAAGCCAGCAGGTACGAGCGGGGTGAGTTCCCATTTTCCACCCAAACGGGGGCGGTAACCTTCCGTGTCCGTCTAGGTTTTGCCTGTGCTTCCAGGCCGGTCTCAAGGATAGCCCGGGCAAAATACCAGGCACTGCCGTCACCCATTGGCAATTCTTCCCCTTCCACCTCCACCAGGAGGTTGTCCACACCCAAACCATGCAAGGCGGCCATTAAGTGTTCGATAGTTCTTATTCGCCAATCGTTGTTGCCGAGCGTTGTACAACGGTAAGTATCGACCACATGTTCCGGTTGGGCGGGAAGGACGGGTTTCCCCGGGAGATCGGAACGGCAAAACCTGACCCCCGTATCCTCTGGTTGCGGAATCAGTGTCATGGTAACCATCTTTCCGGTATGCAGAGCCTCGCCCTGGATTGATAGTGTTTGCTTCAATGTCTGTTGCTGGTCTCCCACCGGGTCACCCCCGTTAAAACTTGCCTTAACTTTTTCATTATACCATCTTTCTCTTGTTTTTTTAAGGCTTTTTCTTCTTTTCATAAAACTTTTTCTTATTTTTTTAGGAGGCTTTTATATTTTTTCCCAATTTCCGACTGGGGGTTCTCCAAAACCTTAGCCGACGGGCCCTCTTCAATAATCTTTCCCTCCGCCAAAAAAAGAATCCGGTCCGCCGCCCTGCGGCTGAAGTCGACTTCGTGGGTGACAATAAGCATGGTGGTTTCTTCTGTTCCGATCACCTTTTCCATCACCTCAAGCACCTCTCCTACCAAAATCGGATCCAACGACGCCGTAGGCTCGTCCCAAAGCATTAAGCGGGGTTTTTGGGCCAAAGCGCGGGCAATCCCCACCCGCTGCTGTTCTCCGCCGCTGAGTTCGTCCGGGTAATCAGTGGCCTTCCCGGCCATCCCCACCAGCGCAAGGGCTTCCATCCCCCGTTCCCTGGCTTCTACCGGGGGCGACCCGTTTATCCGCAGCGCCAGGGTGACATTGTCGATCACATTTAGCCTTTGGATCAGATTGAACTGTTGAAAGACATAGCCCATTTTCCGGCGGACTGTAGCCAATTGGTGAGCGGAAAGAGCGGTAACAAGGCGGTTTTCGAAATAAATGGCGCCGCCGTCCGGTTCCGTCAAACGGTTAATACACCGGACCAAAGTAGACTTCCCGCAGCCGCTCGGGCCCATCAGAACCACCGTCTCCCCGGGATGGATGGTCAAGTCCACCCCGGAAAGGACCGTCTTTTTCCGGTAGCTTTTGGTCAAGCCCCTGATCTCTACCAATGGTTCAACCCGGTCATATTTCACTTCATCACCATCTTCCAGCGGTTAAGAAACTGTAATAGACCCGGACGCCCGGCCGGAATTACGATCTCTCGCATGATGGAGGTAAAAGAAAGACCTAATGAGCACCCGGCGGTGATCTCCTCCAGGTTCAGGCGGTGAAACTTCTCAGCGGCCAGGAAGAACCCGCACCCCAAAAGGGCCCCGGCAATAAGAAAGTCTTTGCCGGAGAGATAGGGGATATGAGCGCCGGAAAGGTGATAAACCAGCCAAAACCAGAGACCGCCGCTGACCAAAGCGTACAAACGGGGTAATAGCCGGTGATAAAACACCCTTTTTATCTCGGTTTTCTCCCCGGTGGCCAAGGGGAAAACCAGTGCCATATGGTGAAAGGCGGACATTACCGGCGCCTGGTCCAGCAAAAGGGTTAACAACCCGAAGATAACCACAAGAAGGGCGGCAACAACCCCCCTGATATCCTGCAAGAGCCGGGTTAGTTCACCACGGATATCCGGCTGGATCACACCGGACGGTAATACCTCGATCTCCACCGGGTCGGCGGTAAAATACTCTTTAATGGCTTTGTGGACCTTTGCTTCATTGTGGCCGGAATTGACAAAAACCCGGATCGTCTCGCCGGAAGCCGTCTCTCCTCCCAAATACCCGTCGAGCAATGAAAGGGTACGGCCAATCTCCTCATCTTCCATCCGGGGCAGGGCCTCTTCGAATCCTTTCAGTTGTTCCAGGACCATTCCGAAATCAAGGCCTTCTCCCCCCAATCCGTTGGCAAGGGTGTCAATCTCCGTCCGCAGGCCGGAGGAGTCCAGTTGGGCAAAGGCCTCCAGGCTCTCGGCGGTTAGTTCCGCCAGTCCCGAGCCATCCTCCCCGGCCAAACCGTGAAAAGTCGCCAGGCTGTCGGAGATAGCCAGTGACTGTTCCCGCCAGGCCATCAATGTGCGAACCAAAGGGTTAAAACGGTTAATAAAGTCATCAAGGGCGCGGGCATGACGGCGCAATGTCTCAACCACCTGTTCCATCTGCCCGTCCAACACATTGATTTTCCGCCCTAAATCACCGTAAACCCCGGGTAATTCCGGGAGAATCCCCAAACGGACCAGGAGGTGAAGGCCTTCCAGACCGGTAACCGCGTCCTCCAGCCGTCTCTCGAAATAACGGAGCCGGGCCAAGGTGTTGGCCATGATCTCCAATTCTTCACCGATACCGGCAAAAAGATGCGCCAATTTTGCCAGTTCCCGGGCGGTCTTCCCCTCCGGCCCAGAAAAGACCGAATCCACAGTAGTCAGGGCAGTCTGGATTGTCTCCGCCGTCGTTAAAACAGCCTCCGCTTGTGCGGAAAGATTCTGGAGATCATGAAGTTGGCCCAAGATAGCCCCTGCTTCTTCCAGGGCGGCGTGCAGTTTCTCTCTAGGATTCTCAGGAGTGACTACCGCCGCCGGGGCGCCAATTTTCTGTCCGGAGGTGCCACCTCCGGTGAGAAAAAAAGCTTGCCGGTTTTTGATCCAGGAAGTCTCACCCTGAACGACCACGCCGGTTAATTCCCCTTCCGCCTCTACTTCCCCTTCCAGCTTTACCAGTTTGACCACCACATGCCCGGGCTTAACCGGTTCTCCTTTTTCCAGGGGTGTACCGGCCTTTCCTTGTAAAATCAAAAGGGTCCCCTCTGCCAACCGGCAGCCGGGTTCCGGCTCCACCTTCACCTGCCCGGCAAAAGAGAGCAAAAACCTTTTCATCTCTGCCATCGTTGCCAAGAGGGCTTGTTGGTCGCCGGATTCTTCGGTGCTGACATCACGGATATAGGAGATACCGGCCTTTCCGGCCAGATGATCCACCAAACCTTTGCTGGTCCGTCCTTCCGTCGCCGGTTCCCCGGCAAAGCCTACCTCGATCAAGCAATAATCCTTTAAGAGTTTTTCCAGTTCTTTTTTGACTTTTTCCTCATCCCGCCTGTGCCGGAAGAGCACTTGAATCCTGCCGCTCTCCGAAAAGGCGAATACCACCCCGGGGATCCGTTCCGCCTCCCGGATAAAAACATCATGGACCTGCCCGGGTATTCCGGAAAGGGTCAGCCGCGGTTCGGTCATTAAACTGTAACCGCTGTTTCCAGGGATATCTTGAAAGTAAAGCCGCAGGTTGTTGAAGACATCTTTCGTCCGGTATTGGGGGGCGAGCCCCACAAAAATGGTGCTCTGGCCGGCTACCCGTACCCCGGCCTTCAAGACCGAGCCGGGGAAGTTTTCGGTAATGATCTCTTCCAGCCGGGAAAAGGCGGCCTCCTGCAGATCGCTGCGGACCTGGAATAAAAGGTCGTACTCACCGGCTTCGCCGATTATGCCGCTGACCGCCCGGGAAAAGTACCGGTCGGCCAGGGCGCCGCCGGCCGCGGACAATAAAGAAGCCACGATGAGACTGACCAAAAACCAGATTAACAGGTCTTTGAGAAAACTCTCCTGGCCTATTCTTAACATAACCCTTTCCCCCATGGTTACGATTATAACACATCGTTTTCCCATGGTGAGCAGGTAATTCTTGCATGACGTACGCATGGGCGCAACGGGTTTTATCAGTTACTCGGCGTGCAACGCTTACTGGTCTCCCGCCATCGCCTGTTAATTAAAGCGGCTGCCACGGATGAGGGTACCAGGCTGCCCAGCCGGCTCAGGAAAAGATTAAGCAGACCGGGGATATAAACGGCGCGCCCGGCCAGGGCGCGGTCAATCGCTTTCGCCGCAACAAACCCAACGTTTTTGGCGGTTACCCGGCCCATGAAACCCTGGGCGTTAATTGAACGAATTACCCCCGGGTTCGAAGGCATCCCGGCCGGGCAAAGCGCGGTCACAGTTATGTCATCACCCCGGAGTTCGCAATGGAGGGCGAGGGAGAATTGGAGGAGAAACCGTTTGGACGCGGCATAAACCGCTTTGACGGGCATAGGATAAAACCCCGCCAGGCTGGATACGTTTAGTATCCGGAATGTCCGTGCCTGATCCCGTAATCTCAGCACCCACCGGGTTATGGCCACCGTCGCCTCAACATTAAGACGGACGACTGTCGCCAGTTCCTCCGGGGTTCTTTCAGCAAACGGGCCCTCAAAGTCAAGGCCGGCATTATTAATCAAGAAATGAAACTGGAGACCGGCAGTTTCCAGGGATTTTAGAAACTCCTCCCGTGCCGCGGGGTCTGCCAGATTACAGGCCCGGTATTTAACCTCTACATTATGGAGGCGTGACAAACCCACGGCCAAGAGCGCCAGCCGGGATTCGGAGAGATCGGTAAGGAAGAGATCCCAGCCCCTGGCGGCGCATTCCGCAGCAAAAGCCTTGCCCAGGCCTCCGGTGGCGCCGGTAATCAAAACGAAGCTGCGCATGGAAGATAACACCCCGCTCCCTTCTCCTATCGTACCCTTCTCTACTGTAACCTTCTCTTAGCTGGTCAACCGTTCCGACAATTCCCACAACCGCCGCCCGGCATCCTCCCGTTGGGAATAGCCGCTGGGCCGCTTGGGCCGGCAGTCCTTCCAGTAAACCGCCTCCGGGTCTTCCAGCCCGGGGGTGGTTGCCAGGTGGATAATGGTCCTGGCGGCAATCTCCGGGGCAACACCTCTTTGCCGCCGGATTCGCCAGAACCAACAGACAAAGCCATTTGTCCCTTTTTCACCAATCCCCGTATTCACCAAGCCCGGATCCACGGCATAGGCGCGAATGCGGGAGCCCGGCCCCTGCCGGCGGTTGAATTCACTGGTGAAAAGAACATTGGCCAGCTTCGACTGTTTATAGGCAAGTAAACAATTGTAGCCCCTGCGGTACATCACGTCACGCCAGTTCATACGCGTATTATAGTGCGAACCTGAACTGGTGGTGATTACCCGGGCAAATCCGGCCTTATTTAGCAGCGGCAGGAGTTCCCGGGTTAAAAGAAAAGGCGCCAGATGATTCACGGCAAATTGCATCTCGTATCCATCCTCAGTCGTCACGTACCAACTGGAAACTGTCCCGGCATTATTGACCAGGAGATCAAGGCAGCCCCCGTTCTCCGTCTCCAGCAACCGGCTGATTGCCGCTGCCAAATCCCGCACCTGCCGTTGGGAAGAGAGATCCGCAACAAGGTAGTCCACCCGTGCCCCCGGCATTTCACTGCGGATACTTGCCTCCGCCTCCGCACAGCGTTTTGCAGCGCGGCCCACCCCAATAACGCGGAATCCCAAACCCGCCAGTTCTTTCAGGGCCGCCAGCCCGATTCCGGAAGTGGCGCCGGTGATAACCGCGGTTTTTCCGGTGGTATTTTTCCCGGTGGTGTTTTCCGTTTTTTCTCTGCGTGCACCCACATGCTCCATCTTCTTCCCCTCCGGTCGTTTCTCTTTAGTAGTTGTCATGCTGCAGCTCCACCCCTTCAATGGTCACCGTCCCGCCGGCGCTCTCGATCTCTATAGTATTTTCCGCCCCGGTTCCGGCGGTATAGGAGCCGCCCGCCAACGGCCTGCCCCCGGCAATAATCTTTCCGTTCTTCACTACAGCCCGGAGCGCATAAGAACTGCCCCTGGCATCAAACCGTATGTTGCCGGTAAGAGTCCGGGTCTTAATATCCCCGGCAGGCAGGGCTATTGCTATGTGACCGCCTTTACTGGTCAAGGCCATCGCCCGCGCGCGGTATCCCGGCGGGACCTCTACCTTTACCGCTGTCATCCCTTCATGCCTGGCGACAAAATCCAAAAACGGTAATCTGCGACGGGATTCCTCCCTGAAAATAAACTTGTCGCCGCTGACTGTAAATGTCCCACGCATCCAACCGGCTTCCTCGTAGATAATACGGATCTCATTATCCACGGACTTCTCCCCCACCTCTGCGATGATCATGGAGTTGAGTGTCTTAACCTCTATTTCCCGGATATCTGCGGCATTATAGTTTTCAGTATGAACCTCGCACGCCGGTTTCACGCTGTTCCAGATGAGAAAGTACTGTAATGGCAGGCCGGTGGGAACGGAAATCCCCAAGCCGAACAGGGCGACGGTGGCAAAGACCGTAAGCCCCTTCTTGATCCTGTCGTCCCCCTGCTTAAGCCCGGCGGTTTCCCGGTCCTGTTCAAGTTCCCGCCGTATATCCCCCCGCCATAATCCATGGGCAAAGCGGGTGATTCCGTTAGCTCCCATCCACAGTAAAAACCCGGTAGCAGCCATAAACCCTGCAACAAAGATTCCGGCGCCGGCCGTACCAATTTTCTCCCAGGTATAACCGGGGGCAATCTCCGAAATACCGTTTACCATCAAACCGACAGCAACCAGGGCGCTTATGAAGGCGCCTACAGCTATAATATAAAACCCTATGCCCAATACATAAAGGGAAAAAACGCCAAGCGTCAAAAGGATCTTGCCCGCACACGCGCGGGCGACACTAGAAAAAACCCGCCCACGTACATCCCTGTTTTTCGTTACACCTGTCCGGGACGGTCCGCCCAGTCCCGGGCTGGGCGTCTCCGTGAATGTCTTCTCCTTATCAAACGAAGCCTCTGCCCGGATCTGTTCGATAATTTCCCCGGGGTCACCGAGCCGCTGCAAAATTTCATCCTCGGAGCGCCCCGCTTCAATGGCTTCTGCAATAAATTCCCGGTAATAGTCAAGAGCACGGCGGATAGTATCTTCCGGCAAACCGGCCAGCCCGGCACGGATCTTCTCCATCACCCGGTCAATTCTGCTCCCCATGGTTCCCGGCCCCTTTCGCGATAATACGGATGATCCTCTCCAATTCAGTGAGTTCCTCCACATATTGGCGGAGTCTTTTTTGCCCTGCCACAGTCAGATGATAATATTTGCGTAACCTTCCATTGTGTTCCACCGCATATGTACCCAGCCATCCTTGGGCCTCCAGCCGGCGTAAAACCGGGTAAAGCGCAGTTTCAGACAATTCCAGGATCCTGGCCACCCGCTCGGAAAGCTGGTATCCATAGGTATCCCCTTCCTCAAGGATTGACAAGACCAGTGCATCAAGAATGCCTTTCTTTAACTGCGGATCCATATCATCACCTACGAATAATATTATACATTAAACAATATTATCTGTCAATAACTATAATTGCCGCTCAAACGACCCGCCCGCACCATTACCAAGCACAAATAATACTCCGCCAAGGTGGGGGTATTTAAAAGATGCTCTGCACGGAAAACCGTTTGACAGTCAAACCGCCCTCTGCTATACTTGACAGGGATAAAGCCGATCCCGGCAGCGCGATTCGTTATGAGAATTATGGCTACTGAGATCCTGTTGGAGGCTGGATATGGATGCTTAAAAACTTATCTTCCCTTTCTATTATTATCCCTGTACGAAACCGGGCCCTTTTAATCGCCGAGTGCTTATCGAGTCTGCTCAATTCGGCTAATCGTTTGGACCCCGATGTTGACGTGGAAATCTTGGTGGCTGATGACGCTTCTACCGACGATACCCCGGCGGTAGTCGCCGGGATTGCCCAAAAAAGCCCCACACCAATTAAGCTCCTTACCAGTCCGCAAAGGCACGGACCGGGCCACGCCCGTAATTTGGCCATCAAAAACGCCAAAGGAGAACTAATAATCTTTGTGGACAGCGATGAAGTGGTTGTGGAGGATTTTTTCCGCGCTCACCTTGCCATGCACCGGGAAAAAGGGCCTTTGGTCTATGGCCTTGGCAGAATAATCTCCGTTCCTTCGCTGGAGGCAGCCAAAAATCACCCCGAGCCCACGATCTGGGATTACTCCGGCTCGACAATGGATACGGGAAATGCGTCGGTTAGAAAGGAACACTTGGAGGCGGTAGGAGGGTTTGATGCCGGGTTTGAAGGGATGGGCTGGCACGATTTGGATTTGGGGTACCGCCTGCTCCAGTACGGGCTGGAAAAGGTCTTTATCGACACCGCCATCACCTACCATATTCAACCGCCCCTGCGTTCCCCGGAGCAACTGGCGGCGCGCGTGCAAAAAGAGAGGGAGCGGGGGAAAACCGCCGTCTATTTCCTGGAAAGGCATCCCGGGCTAAAAACCCGCCTCAGCACCCAGGATACGAAGTTCCACCACTTTTTGAACTGGATCTCCCGGTCCGGCGGGCTGATAAACCAGGAGAATGTCTTGAAATGGGCGGAGTGGGCACGCCGCCACCGGCTGAAAGCCCTGGAAGAAATGTGGCTGTCGGGTGTAATAAACAAGGCCTATCTCGAGGTCAAGCTAGAAACCCAGCGGGCGCGGGCTGCTGCGCGGAAAAAAGGTTTGGAGAAGGCAGATAAATAAAACCAGTAAATAAAATCCGGTTCGAGGCGGCAACCAGCTCAAAATAAAAGGTTATGAAGGATAAAAGACGGTTAACCTGCGGTTAGCCGTCTTTTTGCTTGCCTGTACGCGTGTGCGCGAACCCCTCTTCCAGGCCTTCAGCATAGGCCTTAATCATATAGATTTTCCATAAAAATGGCCAGAGGAGCTTTTTCCGGCTCATTGCCTCAAAAACCGGTTCCTCCCTCTCTGTTACCCGCCCTTTTAAAGGGAGAAGCCGGCCATACCAACGATAATGAAGGCGTACCCGCCGCCCGACTTTTTTGGACTGGTGCTTTTTATAAAGATAGACCGCATTTTTCCCCCTGTCCTTCTGTTTATTCAGCCGCTGCTGAAAGCTAAACCCCACCTTTTGGATTTTGGCGGGTTTATAATGAAAGGCAAAGGCCCGCCGGTTCTTTTTCCTCTTCAGGCCCATTGCCATTAAGCGAAAACCCAGGTCCAAGTCGTACCAGCCAAAGCCGGTACCGAACTTCTCATCGAACCCCTCCGCTTTCAGCAGATGCTCTTTCCGGCAGGAAGTATTGGCGGTCACAAAAACCGAGCCGAAGAAATTAAAGAAGGCCAGGAGCAGCTTGTCTCTGTCCGTAAAGGAAAAATCACCCTCCCCGATGTTGATTGCCGGGCCGTCGACAATGAGGTTGTCTTCCTTTTCATGGTATTTTACGTGTTCACTGATGAATTGCGGGGGACAAAAAATATCATCATCAATAAAAATGACCACCTCGCCCTGGGCTTCCCGGATCCCCCAGTTCCTGGCTACCGCCTGTCCCTTCCTTTCCTCATGCCGCAGGCATACCAGTTTACAGCGGGATTCCTGTGCCCTTACCATCTCGTGGGTACCATCGGTTGAGCCGTCGTCAATCACAATGATTTCGTACTGGTCCTGCGGGTAATCTTGAAAGAACAAATATTTGAGGGTTCTCTCCAACACCTTCCTTCTGTTACGGGTGGGAATGACGATACTCGCCTTCACCTGTACCATCCCCTTCGCTCTATTGTTACAAGGGTTTTATTCTTTCCCAAGTCCGTTATCCGCTGTAAAATAATTATCCATACCTTTCTGCCAGCACCTCGTGGAGCAGTTCCGTCAATCTCCAGGCAGCCCCGGTCTCTCCTGCTATTGCCTTTAACCTCGCAGCCGTCGCTTTCCGTTCCTCTTCATCCCGTAATAACGCCACGGTTTTTCCGGTCAGATCCTCCGGTCGCACCATTCCCCGGATTTCGGGGACGATATATTCGCCGGCAAGCCGGTTGGGCCAGGCAGTAAAGGCCGTTTTTTCCAGGAGTTTTGGGATGAGGCGGCGTTTTAAGAATTTCCCGACTCCGGGGAGGCCGCCAAGTAATCCGGCCAAACCTTCCAAGGGGATCCGCTCCGGATAAAGCAAAGGCAGGGTGACCACCATCGGTGTGCCGAGAAAAGATAATTCCATGGTATTGGTGCCGGGGATCGTGAGGGCCAAATCCGCGGCAGACATCAGCTCGTACCGGCCACGGCTGACGGTGATGGATAACCCTTCTCCAGTGACCAGCCGGCCGGAAAGGGTTGCATCTTCTCCCTTATCCGCCACCGCTCCCACCGGGTGGTACTCACCGGTGGCCCCGAACAAAACAGCCAATTCTCCCCGGAGCGCCCCGGTCACCTGGGCGTCGGCAATAAAGGGCGAGAGGCTCAAAACCACCTTGACCCCGGGAATCTCCTGCGCCACCAGTTCCGCTGTGCGGAGGAAAAACGGGAGCATCCCTTCAAAATGAGCCGGCCTGCTGCCCGGCATTAATAATAAGAGCGGGGTTCCCTCCTCTACCCCCAGGCGCCTGCGTATCCCGGCTTTTGTTTCCCGGGGTGCAACCGCATCCAGCATTAAGTTTCCGACCAGCCGGATCTTTTCTTTGGCAACGCCCTTTGCCAGCAGCTTGTCCCCTACATAGGGGTAGGGAACGGCGAAACGGGCAAAAGAACCGGACCAACCGGCCACCCCTTCGGTATAAGCGAGGGCCGGGTATTTTAAGCGCTTAGCCAGGAGGGCGGCATAAGCCAGGTCTCCCCCTAAAAAAAGCACTGCGCCCTTTGGTAAAGGGGTAAACCCCTGTGGTTTCTTCCCAAGCAGCAAATAGGCGAAGGTCTCCGCCGGGCCGGCCACCAGGTCCACCCCGGGGATCGCCCGGATCACCCGGCACTCTGCACCGCTGGCAAATGGACAAGGTGGGACAAAGACAGTTATCCGGCAGTCCCACTCTTCGCCCACGCATGCGTGCGCACAGTCTCGTCGCTCATCACTCGTCACCGGTCGCCCGTCCAGCTTTTCACCGGCGCGTGCGCGTGCGATCCTGTCGAGCACAGGGGCAAGCCAGCCGGAGACCTCTCCCGGGCTGTTAACGGTGATAACCAGTTCCCATCTGCCGGATCGCTTTTCCATGGGCTTATAATTCTCCTTTTACTACAGCGTTAACCGCGGCTTTAACGGCAGCGTGTAATCGGCATATAACCATACCGTGTAATCACAGCGCCACAGGCGCGTAATCACGTAGTGATCTCCCGGCCGGTCAAGCCCTTAATCGCGGCCAGGCTTTTAAACCCCCTGTCCTTCTCGGAAAGAATGGGAGTTTCTCCCGCCGGTAAAGGCCACTTGATTCCTATTTCCGGATCGTTCCAGATGATCCCTTCTTCATCTTCCGGATAATAGTATTCCGTGCATTTATAAATAACCTCCGCTTCACCGGAGAGCACAAAAAAACCGTGGGCAAAGCCTTCGGGGATATACAACTGCCGTTTGTTTTCACTGGAAAGGACGACCCCGTACCATCTCTTATAAGTAGGCGAATCAACCCGCAGGTCCACGGCAACGTCAAAGATCTCGCCGGCAACGGCCCGCACCAGTTTACCCTGGGGGTGCTTCACCTGAAAATGCAGCCCCCTGAGGACGCCCTTTTTTGACCGGGAATGGTTATCCTGGACAAAGGGGGCATCCAGCCCGATGGCCTTAAACTCCCGGTAATTGTAAGCCTCAAAGAAAAAACCCCGCCGGTCACCATAGACTTCCGGTTCGATCAGGAAAAGGCCGGGGATTTTCAGGGCGCGAAAACGGAAAAAGCCCACCGCCTTACCTCCCCTCGTAGACCCGGCGGTAATATTCCTGGTATTCCCCGGCGGTCACCCGCTCCAGCCAATCCCTGTTCTCCAAGTACCAACGGATGGTACGGACAATCCCTTCGGCAAACGGGGTCTCCGGCCGCCAGCCCAGCTCGTTGCGGATCTTTGCCGGGTCAATTCCGTAGCGGAAATCATGGCCCTTCCGGTCCGGGACAAAAGTGATTAACTCCTCGGTGATCCCCGGATCCACATGTTCCCGGAGATACCTGACGACGGTCCGCACCACCGAGAGGTTGGTCCGTTCATTATGACCACCAATATTATATACCCGGCCTGTTTTCCCCCTGTGCAATATTAAATCCAAGGCTTTGCAATGGTCTTCCACATAGAGCCAATCCCGGATCTGCCGGCCTTTCCCATAAACCGGCAGTTTCTTCCGGTGCAGGGCATTATTGATCACCAGGGGGATCAGTTTCTCCGGGAATTGATAAGGCCCGTAGTTATTGGTACACCTGGAGATAATCACCGGCAGCCCATAGGTGTCATGGTAGGCCTTGACGATCAAATCCGCCCCCGCCTTACTGGCGGCATAGGGAGTATGCGGATCCAGCGGTGTTGTTTCTGTAAAATAGCCGGTTTCGCCCAGGGAACCATAGACTTCATCGGTGGAAATCTGCAGAAACCTCTTTTCTTCCCAAGCCCCCTCCCAACGGTCTAAAGCCGCGTTTAACAGGTTTGTCGTCCCTATTATGTTGGTACGGACAAAAAGCGCGGGCATAAGGATACTGCGGTCAACATGGCTTTCTGCAGCAAAATTTACCACCCAGTCAATCTCTTCCCCGGCAAAGACCTTGCTCACCACGGCGCTATCGGCAATATCGCCACGGATAAAACGATAGTTTTTTCTCTCTTCAATCTCCTTTAAGTTCTCAAGGTTCCCGGCATAAGTAAGTTTATCCAGATTGAGCAGACGGTAAGAAGGATACTTCTTTGCCAGGTAAAGAAGGAAATTGCTCCCAATAAAGCCTGCGCCGCCGGTTACCAGGACCGTTTTCATCCTGCCACCTCATTTTCCTTATCCCCGGCGGCCCCGGAACTTTTTTCATTACAGACGCGCCTTCCGTTCTTGCGCACGTGTACCCGCCTCTGCCTGCAGGTACTCGGCAAGGGCCTCCTCCCAATGGCGGAATCTAAAGAGGCCGCTCAATTCGAGCATGTAGTTTTCCAAGACTGTATAGTGCGGACGGGGGGCCGGCCGGGCCAGTTCCCGGCTGGTTACCGGTTTCACCCTACATTCTATGCCGGTTAAGGCCAGAATTCCCCGGGCAAAACTAAACCAACTGCACTCCCCTTCATTGGTCGCATGGTATGTTCCGTAGCTTTCGGTTTGGAGCAGGCGTAAAATACATCTCGCCAAATCCACCGCACTGGTAGGGGTCCCGAATTGGTCCGCAACCACGGAAATCTCCTCTTTTTCCCGGCTCAAGGCGATTATTTTCCGGACAAAATTTTGCCCCTCCCCAAAGAGCCAGGCGGTGCGGAGAATAAAATGACAGGGGTTGGTCTCCCGGACTAGCCGCTCCCCCCAGGCTTTACTCCGGCCGTAAGCATTGACCGGGTTGACCGGATGGTATTCCCGCCGGGGCGTGGCCGCCTTTCCGTCAAATACATAATCCGTGGAGATCTGGAGCATTTTCGCGCCCACACGAAAAGCCACGGCGGAAAGGTCCCGTGCTCCCAGGGCGTTAACGCGAAAGGCCTCCTTTTCATTTGCTTCCGCCCGGTCCACATCGGTGTAGCCGGCGCAGTTTATGACCACATCCGGCTGCCACTCCAGGACAGTGGAGAAGACTTGCGCCTGGTTGGTAATATCCCATTCAGGCAAATCCACCGGGAGCAAATGATGCGTCCCGGCTGGAAGATCGCCTGAGCCAATCTGCGCCATAAGTGCCTTCCCCAGCTGGCCACTGGCGCCGGTAAGCAAAATCTTCACCCTGGCCATCCTCCACCGGTTATCATCGATCCCGCCCCGTTTCCGGTAATTTCCCTCTTTATCTGGTATGATGACTGGTGCGCGATTATGCGTGCGTGCGCATTAAGCCCGGTGGTTTTTTCTGCCTGAAGATTTTTGAGTGTTTTCCTGGAATAAAATTATTCCATGTACAAGATGGAGTTTTGCCAAGACTACACGCCTAAATAATCCTTGATTATACCGGTAATCCGTTCCGCTCCTCCCGGTTCTCCCATCCGTTCCCGGCCGGCCCGGACCACTGCCGCCCGGCGTTTATCATCGGTCAAGACCGAATAAAGCTCGGTTGCAACCAGGGCCGGCTCCCTTTCCGTAAGCGCCACCGCTTCTCCGAGCAGCCTTTTTTGCATCCGGGCAAACTCCGCGGTGAACTGGGGCCCGCGTCCGGGAAAAGTGACCACCGGTTTCCCGAGGCCGGCGGCTTGCTCATTGGCCGTCCCCGCCAGGCCAACCACGCCATCGCAGGCAGCCAGGATATCGGCAAACCGCCCCTTGACAACGGTCATCCGGATCGTTCCCCCGCCGCTTTGACCCTCACTTCCCGGGTAGCCGCCGCCCTTATGCTGTAAGCAACCGGCAACACCATTTTCTGCTTCACCGGGGACAAGGGGTCGCACCGACCAACCCAAGGGTTCAAGGTGTCTTGCCACTTCCGCAAAGTCGAGCCCGCCGGAGAGGGCCACCCAAAAACCGGCGGTACGCCGCTCCCCTTTGCGGGCGAGGAGACCCTGAAAGGCTACTGCCACTGTGGCCAAATCCTCCATATTTATATAAGCTTCCTGCCGGCTCCCGGGAAGGAAGGCGACGATCCATTCCCCTTCTTTCCGGGGCGGAAAACCCGGGTCTGTAAACCGCAAAGCATCCATCATCAAATTCCCGGCAAACTCCGCCGGCAACCCCTGCCCGGCCAGGGCAGCCGCGGTTAGGGCATCACGGGGAAAAACCTTTGCGGCAAAACGCCGCATTAACTTGACCTCCAACCACCAGTGGGGCCGAATATAATCGGATTTGGCGGTCGGTAAAAAAAATACCGGTGGCCGCAAAGAAGTCCCCACAAGGAACAGGGCGTAGAGATCCCCCAAGCAAACCGCCAGATCGAACCGGTTCCTGTTTGCCCGGAGCGCCTGCACCTGTTTTCTGGTATAACCGATTATCCCGCTCCCCAGGTCCAGCAGGAGGTTTTTTAGGCTGTTACGAAGAAAACCGCCGCTGGGAAACTCCCTCCCCGGTATGACCAGGGGTATCCCCAGGGCGGTATAGGCCCTCCCCTTCCCCACCAAAGGGAAGGCGGTCAACTCAAGGCCGGAAATACCGAGCAGTCTCTCCGCCAGCGTTGCGCCGAGCAAGTCTTCGCCGTGCCCGTTACTGATTAGCAAAAGCTTTTTCCTGGTTCCGGCTTCAGCCACCAGTATCACCTCTTTTCCCGGTATCCTTCAGCCAACGGTTATACAGTCTCCGGTATAACCCATCCCCCGCCAGCAACTGGCTGTGGGTGCCTTCTTCGATGATCCGGCCCCGATCCAAAACCACAATCCTATTGGCAAATTGGATGGTGGAGAGCCGGTGGGCGATGATAAAGGCGGTTCGCCCTTTCATCAAGCGCTCGAGAGCCTCTTGGACCAGTTGTTCTGATTTTACATCCAGGGCGGAAGTTGCTTCATCAAGAATGAGAATCCCCGGGTTCCGCAGCAACGCGCGGGCAACGGCGATCCGTTGCCTCTCCCCGCCCGAAACCGTCTGCCCCCGTTCACCGAGGACCGTCTCATAGCCGTCGGGAAATTTCATAATGAAATCATGGGCATTGGCCGCCCGCGCCGCAGCGATTATCTCCTCGTCGGTGGCGCCAACCCGCCCGTAAGAAATATTCTCCCTGATACTCACCCCGAACAAGATGGGGTCCTGTGGGACAAGGCCGATCTGTTCGCGTAACGAAGCCAGCTGGAGCTTCCGGATATCATGGCCGTCGATGTAGATCGAACCGGTAATCGGGTCATAAAAACGCGGGATCAGATTGACCAGGCTTGTCTTTCCCGCCCCGCTCGGTCCAACCAGCGCGACAATCTCACCGGGCTGGATATGCAGGTTGATATCGGATAAAACCACCTCGCCCTTGGGGTAGGCAAAGGAAACCCCGGAAAAAACCATCTCGCCCCTGATTTTGGGGAGGACGATGGCGCCGGGGGCCTCTTTAATCTCCGGCTCCTGATCCATAATCTCAAATACCCGGTCGGCAGCGGCAAAAGCCTGTTGGAAAAGGCTGAATTGCTGCGTCATTTTGGTGATCGGCGCCGTAATCATGGCAATATACCCAAAGAAAGCGATTAGCTCCCCAACGGTCAGCTTTCCCAGGATGACTTCCCTTCCTCCATACCAGAGGACAACCACAATGGCTAAGAGGAAAAAAAACTCCACCAGCGGGGTGAGCAAGGCTGAGGCCTTGGCCGAACGAAGATTGGCCTGGAAATTCGCTTCATTCTTCCGCCGGAACCGGTCTTTCTCTTGTTCTTCCATGGTAAAGGCCTTAATAATCCGGATCCCCGAGAGGGTCTCCTGGAGAATGGAGGCCAGATCCGCTGTTTTTTCCTGGGCCAGGCGGCTGACGGTTCTGATGAGATTACCGACCCGTGAAGCCACCAGGACCGCCAGGGGAAAAACAATAAAAGCCAGAAAAGCCAGGCGCCAATGGAGGTAAAAAGTGATGGCCACAATCCCGGCCAACTCGACACTGATGAATATGGTCTGGATTAAACCCACCGAGAGACTGCTTTGGATTAAGGTGATATCATTAATCATCCGGGAGACCATCTCTCCGGTCCGCCGCGTTTCATGAAAACCAATGGACATGTTCTGCAAATGCTGGAAAAGCTGGAACCGGAGATCGGTCACGATCCGTTGCCCGACATAATGGAGGGAGTAGTTTTGGAGAAAAGTAAAAAGTTGCTTGCTGATGATAATAACCAGCGCCGCAAGGACCGCCAGGTTCAACAAGGCCTGGCTCTTTTTTATTGTCAGCACATGGTCAAATATGCCCACACCGACAATATAGGGGTAGGAAAGGTTGATCACCGTGACAACAAGCATCGCCGCTACGCCCACGGCCAACCGCTTCCAGTAGGGCTTTAAATAAGCAAGAAGCCGTAATCCGGTGGATGTTTTTTTATTGGCGGTGGATGCTTTTTTATTGGTCTTTTCCATCAAAAATTACCTTTCATTATGGAGTTCAGGATAAACTGTTGGCAGGCTCGACCAGGGATTTAATATTCTCTGTTTTGCTTGAGCCCAATCGTCCGCCACGTGCTTTTATCCCCCGGTCGTAACAGGAGGCCCAGTTAAAGCTCAAGTAAAAATTATATGCTTTTATCAGGGATTTGTCAATGCTGGCGCGCCTTTAGGACGGAAATGATTGCCTCCCGGACCAACTTGGCCGCGGCCAGGCTGGTAATGCCCGAAGGGTCGTAGGCCGGCGCCACTTCCACCAGGTCCAGCCCGACCACATGCAACCCGGAAAGGAGCAGAACGGAGGAGAGGATCTCCTGAAAGTCCGGGCCGCCCGGTTCTGGAGCCCCGGTCCCCGGCGCAAAGGCCGGATCCAGGACATCGATATCAAGGGTGAAATAGACGGGCTTGCCTTTGAGTTCCGGTAAAACCCGGTGCAACGGTTCCAAAACACGCTCCGGAAAAACCTTGGTCTGCTCCCGGGCATAGAGAAAATCTTCCCGGGGTCCGGAACGGACGCCAAACTGGTATAATGACCCCGGCTGCAAACAACGGTTCATCAAATAGCAGGCTGAAGCATGGGAGAGTTCTTCCCCTAAATAGGCCGGGCGTAGATCGGTATGGGCGTCCAGGCAGAGCACAACAAGATCGGGAAAAACCTCCGTTGCCGCCCGGACCGTTGCGTAACTGAGTAAATGCTCACCGCCGAGGAAAAAGGGGACCTTCCCGGCACGAAAAAACACCCGCGCTGCCTCTTCAACCAGTTCTAAAGCGCGGGAAACGTTTCCCGGCGGTAACAGCAGGTCCCCCAGGTCGGCAAAGTTCATCTCCCTGAGATCCGCATCCTGGTAATAGCTGTATTCTTCAAGGCTCTCGGAGACCCCGCGCACCGCCTCCGGACCGAAACGGGCGCCAGGCCGGAAGGATGTGGTATGGTCCAGGGGCACGCCAAGCAAGACCAGTTCAGCCCGGTCTTCTACGCCTGCCGCCAAAAACGGGGCCTTTTGTATCCGCTCGATCTTACTAAACAACTCCCTATTCCTCCAGTCCCTATCTTTCAGCCGTTTTTATCTTTTCTGCGGCTTGCCGGTTTTCTCCTCTATTTTACCCTCCTTTTTCCGGTGTGGTCTCCATAAGATGCACTGGTACGATTTTGGCTGCAGCCACAATAATCCGGGAAAAAGGGGTTAAACTAGTAAAAGGGATAAAAAAAAAGTGCGCGTGCGCACTCCCTCCTTAAAGAGAGGATTGCCGCCCTTGCCGGGTCAAGAAGAAAAACAATTCAGCATCATTCTTTTCAGCGGGGATATGGACAAGGCAATGGCCGCCTTCACACTGGCCTGCGCTGCCGCCGGCCGGGGTTACCGGGTCCAGATCTTCTTTACCTTCTGGGGTGCAGCCCTTCTCCGGCGTAGCCGTAACGGCAACAACAGCCTGCTGGAAAGGGTCTTCAAAACACTGCTCCCTACAGGACCGGCCAAGCCGCGCCTCTCCCGGATGAACTTTGCCGGCCTGGGCGGTCTCCTCTTCCGCCGCCTCCTGGCACAACGCCAAGCCCAAACCCTCGAAGAACTTATGGCCCTAGCCATGGAGCGAAAGGTCAATTTTATCGCCTGTGAAGCTTCCTTAAAGATCCTCGGTCTCCGGCAGGAAGAATTGATCGCCTATGAACATCTACAGCCCGGAGACGCCGAAGACTTTCTTAACGCCGCGGAAAACTCCCGCCTGCATCTTTTCATCTAGCCTATGACTACGGCTATCCTACGGCCACCCCACTGCCGGCCCGTGGCCGGTCTGTGTTAGCCTTTGACTAGCGGTGCCTAGCCGCTGGGATCAGCCCAACCACTCCTTGACAAACAGGGGAAGGGCAAAAGCCGACCGGTGGACTTCCGGTGTATAATATTTGGTCTCCAAAGCCAAAAACTTCCCGTCGGGTACGGCCACCGGATCCGGGCCTTTCGAGCATAGAGTATAACTCCATAAACCGCTGGGGTAGGTCGGGACCGGCCCCAGGTAAAGGCGGATCAGCGGGAAAACCCCCTGCAGGTTGCGGTGGATTTTCTGGATTAAATCCTTATTGTTAACCGGCGATTCGGTCTGTGCCACCATAATGCCTCCGTCTTTTAAGGCTTTAGCCACGTCCTGGTAAAACTCCCTGGTAAAGAGGCCCACCCCCGGCCCGATTGGGTCCGTGGAGTCCACAATCACCACATCAAATTCACCAGGGTGTTCCCGGACATAGACGATGGCGTCGGTGATCTGAATCTCCACCCGCGGGTCGGAAAGGCCCTGTGCCAAGGTGGGGAGGTATTTACGGGCGGCGTTGACCACACCTTCGTCAATCTCCGCCAGGACTACCCGGGAGACCGTCGGGTGCTTCAACACTTCCCGGACCGTGCCGCCGTCACCGCCTCCCACCACCAATACCTGTTCCGGACGGGCATGCGTATGCATGGCAACATGGGTGATCATCTCATGGTAAAAAAACTCATCCTTTTCGGTGGTCATGATGATCCCGTCCAGGGCCAGCATCCGTCCGTACTCAACCGTATCCAATATGGCTAGGTCCTGATATTTGGTTTTCTCCCGGTAAACCGTGCTCTTCACCAGACAAGACAGGGCAAGGCTGGGCGTTTGTTTCTCCGTAAACCATAACTCCATCATCAATCACCTCTTTTTAGTACCAAATTAGTACCAAAGGGCAACGCCGGCAAAGACCGCGCCGATTTTCTCCACTTTCCACTGGATCCCCTTGACCATGGTCTTCTCTAACTTAATCCCCCGTTGCCGGAAGGCGTTCTCCAGCATAAACCGGATCTTTTCTTCCGTCTCTGTCTGTTCGCAACAGCCGGAATACTCCATGATTACACCAAAAGAATTGGTGGAAAAACCAACCCCCACCGCAGCGGAGATCACTTCCCCCGGCTGGTCGCTGGCGAGGGCGCCGTAAGCTGTAGGTGTCAGCGACCCGGGAGGAATATTCAGTTTTTCAACATATTCCGCCTCAGGAGGAAGAATGCTGCTGACCCTCAGCAAGTTCAGATTGCCAATCCCTGCTGCCAGCAGGGCATTGTCAAAGGCGTTGAGCTTCGTACCACCTTCCGCGGCGCCTGCCAGTAGGGTAAATTTTCTGGGGGTAGGTAAAGTAGGTAACATCCGTTTTCATCCTCCTTGTTCAGTCGCATGTGCGCTGATCCCTGATGATAAGAGTTGTAATATCCAAATGATTATACCAGAATACACCGGAAAAATAAATCATTTTTTTGTGAAAAAGATCTCCTGTTTAACTCCGCCTTACATCTGGAATCTACCAGTTCTCTTCCAAGATCTTAAACAGGTCCTCCCTCCCGACCGGCCTTGGGTTGGCCTGCAGCGAACCGGAAGGCAGGCTTTTTTCCACCAGCTCCGGGAAGTCTTCTTTCTTTACTCCCAAATCCCGCCAGGATAAGGGGATCCCCAGCTTCCGGTTGAGCGTAATTATGAACTTGACCAGCGCCGCTGCTTTGTCCAGTTCATCACCGTAGGCTTCTATACCCAGGGCGGCGGTTAAGACCGCATATTTTCCGGCTGCCGCCGGGAGGTTAAACCGCATAAAAGCAGGTAAAAGCGAAGCACAAACCTTCCCGTGGGGTTGGCCGTAGAAAACCCCTACGGGGTGGGCCAAACCGTGGACCGCCCCCAGCCGGGCGGCGGCCATGGCCACACCGCCACAAGTACTTCCGTAAGCCAGGTCCGCCAGGACCTCCTGGAGGGGAAGGCCCCGGTTGATTCCGGCCAAGGCCTGTCCGAACCTGACCACGGCTTCCCGGGCAAACAGATCCGAAAAGAAGTTGGCCTGCCGGGAGACAAAAGCCTCGATTCCCTGGGTCAGCCCGTCCAGGGCCGCATAGACCACCGGTTCCTGCGGGGCCGTACGGCCCAACTCCGGGTCAACCACAGCCGTGCGGGGCAAAAGCCTGGGATCCCGCAGGCTCTGTTTGGTCATGGTTTTTGTGTCCAGCAAAACCGCGTTAAAGGATACCTCCGCCCCGGAGCCAAAAAGCGTGGGTACGGCAATGACCGGTAGTGGCGGTTCTTTTAGCGCCCGGCCGTAAAAATACTCCTCCACCGCCCCGGGGTTGGGGATCAACGCGGCCAGGGCTTTAGCCGTATCCATAACGCTCCCGCCGCCGATCCCCACCAGCAGATCGGGTTGGAACAAACGCCCGGTTGCCACCCCCCGGTTCACCATTGCCAGGTCCGGTTCGCCTTTCCCGGCAATAAAAACTTCGCCCAGGTTATCTTTACATAAAGAGTCCAACTTTTCCTGGAGCCCGGTTCCCGCGGCCGAGGAGCCAACCACGACCAGGGGCCGCCGGCCAATACGGGCGATCTCTTCCGGCAACCGGTGGAAGGCATCCCACCCCCAGACCAAACGGGTATTCAACTCAAAAACAGGCATTGACTTCACTCCTCCCGTCGCGCGCACGCGCCTTCTTTCTTTTTTGCCCCCTTGACCCTGATGGAAAAAATGGGTTACAATCAAAAAGATAAGCCAGAATAAAAATGAAAAGGGGGAGAGCACAATAAATTTGGAAGACAAAAATCTAACGGACTTTCTTGAACTTCCGGACCGGGATATCCTGGCCAAGACCCGCCCGTTCTTTGCCTTTACTGAAAATCTGATTAACAACAAATTCCACCACTGGCACCGGATTCTGAGCAGTCCCTCAGAGCGCCGGGTTAAAATTTTGGACAATTACACCAATACCGAACGGGAAATGGTGATGATGGCTTCCAATAATTATCTCGGCCTGACCACCCATCCGCGGGTGAAAGAGGCGGCCCGCCGTGCGTTAGAAAAATTTGGCATCGGCGCGGGCAGTGTTCCTTTATTCGGCGGCACCCTGGATCTGCACAGGGAGTTGGAGCAAAAACTGGCGGCAATAAAAGGATGCGAAGACGCCATCATCTTTACCTCCGGTTATTCCGCCAATGTCGGTTGTGTCTCCGCCCTGGTGCGCAAGGATGATGTCGCCATCAACGACCGGCTTAACCACGCCAGCCTTATCGACGGTTGCCGGCTTTCCGGGGGAACCCTGCGCGCCTTCCGCCATAATGACATGGAAAGCCTGGAAAAAGTCCTCGCCAGTTGCGACCGGGAGTTCCAGGGCAAGCTGATCATTGTGGACGGGGTCTTTAGTATGGACGGTGATATCTCGCCCCTGCCCGAAATCAAGAAACTGGCGGATAAATACGGCGCCAGAATAATGATTGACGAAGCCCATGCCACGGGGGTCATCGGCGAAAACGGGCGCGGCACCCCCGAACATTTCCATATGGAAGGCCAGATCGATGTGGTCGCCGGGACACTCAGCAAAGCCCTGGCCGGAGTGGGCGGTTTTGTCGCTTCTTCCCGTAAAGTCGTAAATTACCTGCGCTTTTATGCCCGATCCTACATGTTCTCCACCGCTTTGCCCCCGGCGGTCACCGGCGGGCTAATCGCCGCGCTTGACGTTATCCAGACCGAACCGGAACTCCGGGAAAAACTTTGGCAGAATATCGATTATATGCTCGGCAACCTGAAAAAAATGGGGTTCGATCTGGGGAACGCCCGGACAGCCATCATCCCCATTATCGTCGGTGACGAAAGGATCCTCAAATTAATGAGCAAGGAGATCCATGAGGCGGGGATCTTCGTTAACTCCGTTTACTATCCGGCGGTTCCAAAAAAACTCTCCCGCCTGCGGCTGTCGCTGATGGCCACTCACACCCGGGAAGACCTTGATGACACCCTGGCCGTCTTGGAGAAAGCAGGGAAAAAGCATGGCCTGATTTAGCCCCTTGTGCCTTGTCCCCTTTATTTTATAGTTTTCCTTTTATCTTGGCAAGACGCGCGCGCAAACGGCAAACGAACACGGCGATGAGGAAGGAATCAAAAAGGCAGCCCCTGCACGGGGCTGCCTTGCCGCGCGCACACGCGCGCGAAACTACCGTTTGCTTTAAATACGGCTTAGTATTGCTGATCCAGATTGGAGAGATTGAGATTGGGATTGGGATTATATTGGGTTTGCTGCTGGTTCTTATTCTGCTCGGCCAGTCCGGCCCGGAATCCGGCTTGAACATTCTGGGCCGTTTGTTGAGCCAGGGTCCGTTCGGCGGCTTCAATCATCCTTTTCACCATATGCCCGCCGATGGCCCCGCAGTCCCGTGCGGTCATGTAACCCCAGTAGTCCCCTTGAATCGGCGAAGTATCAATATTCAATTCCCTGGAGATCTCATACTTCATCTGATCGAGAGCCTTTTTGGCCTGGGCATAGACAAGAGTATTACTTTTTTGACCGGCTGCCATCTTTTGACCCCCCTTTCTATTTGGTCTACCCTTAATTTGTCCAGCTAGAGGGGAGATAATCCGTTGAATCCCTGGAAACTCCGGGGTAACCTGCCGGTCATTCCATCCCCGGTACCCCCAATGATAAAAACCGCATATGATAATACCTCCGGAAAAACGTATGCAAGCGGGGGGAAAAAATGCCGGCCAAGGTCGCACTTTTGCGCTCGGAATTTTTAGGCCTTAACGAAGATGTCCCTCTCAGAGACGGGCGCCGGTTGGTTTATGTAAATTTTGATAATGCCGCCACCACTCCGCCACTAAAGGCTGTCGTTAACGCGATCAATGCTCTTCTTCCCTGGTATTCCAGTGTCCACCGGGGATTTGGTTACAAATCCCAACTCTCCACCGGCATTTACAACCGCGCCCGCGATTATATTACGCGTTTTTTCGGGGCTGATCCCGGAAAGGACTTGGTGATTTTTGTTAAGAACGCCACTGAGGCCTTGAATAAGCTCTCCTATCGTCTACGAACCCGGCGAGGCCAGGTAATTCTGGCCTCACGTATGGAACACCATTCCAACGATCTCCCTTGGCGGCTAAAGCGGAAAACCCTCTTTACAGAATTGACCCCCGACGGCCGGCTGGACCTGGGTGACCTGGAAAACAAGTTAAAAAATAACCAGGTAGCCCTGGTCACACTCTGCGGCGCCTCCAATGTCACAGGAATCATTAACCCCCTGCGGACCATTGCGGAAATGGCCCATTATTACGGCGCCACCTTCTTGGTCGATGCGGCGCAACTCGTACCCCACCGGCCGCTTCACCTCCGTTCCGGTGAAGCCCCGGACTTTATCGCCTTTTCCGGCCATAAATTGTACGCCCCTTTTGGCGCCGGCGTCCTCCTGGGTCCGGCAACAGCCTTTACCAAAGGTTTTCCCGAGTTGACCGGTGGCGGTACGGTGGCGGCTGTTTCCAAAACCCGCATCCTTTTTGCCCCTCCTCCGGAACGGGAAGAGGCCGGTACGCCCAATTTAATCGGTGCTTATGCCGTGGCCAAAGCCTTACAATGGCTGCAGGAGCATGATTTCCCCGCTCTGGCCACCTACGAAGAAAACCTGACCAAATATGCTTATAACCGCCTGGCAACGGTGCCGGGTATCCACCTTTATGGCCCCCCGCCCACTGTTACACCCCGGGTGGGGGTGATCACCTTTAATCTGGAAGGAATACCCCATGGCCTTGTTGCTGCGGCCCTGGCCTATGAAGCGGGAATCGGCGTCCGTCACGGCTGTTTTTGCGCCCGGCCTTATGTCCATCACCTGTTGCGGCTCTCGCCAGAAGCGATCACCACCTATGAAGAGCAGATCGCCGCCGGAAAAAAACAGGATCTTCCGGGGATGGTCAGGGTTAGTTTTGGCTTTTATAACACCAGGGAAGAAGTGGACCGGCTGATTGCCGCCTTATTCTTTTTGCGGGAAGAAGAGGAGAAAATAAAGAAGAGTTACCGCGTAAACCCGTTAACCGGGGAATACCGGCCTCCGGGCGAGGATTACCAGGTCCGGCTTGACCGGCACCGGGAAAGCTTTTTCTTATGATTTCAGGTTGGCGGGACCTGTCGCACCCGGGTACGTTTCTCCCCGGCCAAAAGCCGCCGCCATTTAATAATATAATCAAAAGCGGAATATAAGGTAAAAAAGACCGCTACCCCCAGAAGGATTGTGGCCCCCGGCCAGTCCAGGATGAGCCATAAGACCGCCGGAATTTGGGTGACTGTCTTTACCTTCCCCCAAATACTGGCAGCCACAGAAATTCCCCGTCTGGAGGCAAAAACCCGCAAGATTGTGATTAAGATCTCGCGGCCCAGGATCAAAAAGACCACCCAACCGCTGACTTTATGCAAACTCCAGAGACTGATTAAAGCGGCGCCGATCAAAATCTTGTCGGCCAGGGGATCAAGGAATTTCCCAAACGGCGTAACCTCCCGGCGAATACGGGCAAAATATCCGTCCAAGCCATCAGTAAGGCAGGCTAAAATAAAAACACCGGCGGCAAAATACTGCTTATATGGAATTGATAAAAAAAGAAAACCGACTAATACCGGTGTCAAGAGGATTCTTAACCATGTAAAAAAGTTCGCTAAACTCATTTTATCACCAGGCCTAAAATATTCACTCCCTGAAATTACTTCGACACTCCGGCCAGGTTCTCCTTTCCTGCTCGCAAATTTCTTCTGCGCGCGCCCTAATCTGCGCCCGTCTCACCCTTTCCCCCTCCGGTCCAACTGGGCCTGCCACTTGTCTTCGCCACTGGCCTGCGTGCGTTGGCCTTATTCTCGACGCCGCCGCGCCGGCCGGCACACATGGTATGTACCCCATATTAGCGCCGTGTAAAAACGTGCTTACGGGGGCATAACCGCCGGTAGGCGCGCATATACCTCATAGGTTTCAGCGCCGGTCACTTCAACGGTGAGAAAATCCCCGGGGTTAATCGCGCGGGTACGCGCGACGCGTGTACGCGCAGGCAAGTTCACCGGCGCCAACCTCACCAGGCCGTCAATCTCCGGCGCTTCCCGGTAGGAACGGCCCACCCACCCGTCGGCCGTATTCTTTTCTACCAGGACCTTAAGGTGTTTCCCGCAGAGAGCCCGGTTCTTCTCTGCTGTAATCGCTTCCTGTTTCGCCAGGAGTTCCTGCCGGCGCCTTTCCCGTACCGCCGGGGGAATCTGGGGTTTCAAAACGGCCGCCGGGGTACCTTCCTCCGGGAAATAGGGAAAAGCACCCACCCAGTCAAAACGGGCCACATCCAAAAAACTGAGGAGCCCGTCAAAATCCTCTTCCGTCTCCCCGGGATACCCCAGAATGAAAGTGGTACGCAGCGCCATCCCTGGTACCAGTTGCCGGATCCTCTCCAGTAAGCGGAGGATACCCTCGGGCGTGGAGTGCCGGCCCATTGCCTTCAGGATTTTCCCGCTTATATGCTGCAACGGCAGGTCCAGATAAGCACAGAGGTGCTCGCTCCCGTAAAAAACAGCCAGCAGTTCATCGGAAACCCGGTCGGGATAGGCGTACAAAACCCGGAGCCAAAAATCGCCCTCGATCCGGTCCAGCCTGGATAAGAGTTGCGGGAGGGCGGAACAGCCCTCCCGGTCGACCCCGTAGGCGGTTGTATCCTGAGCCACCAGGTTGATCTCTTTTACCCCACTGTCGACAAGCTCCCGCACTTCTTGTTCGATCTCCTCCGGCGGGCGGCTGCGGTAAGGCCCGCGAATCCTTGGGATTACGCAATACCGGCAATGGTTCTCACAACCCTCGGCGATCTTAACATAGGCCGTGTACGGCGCGGTGGAAAGTACCCGCGCCAATCCGGGTTCCGGTAACCATCCCGGCTTTTCCACAGTAAAAAGCCCGGGTCTTTTCCCATTTTCCCGGTCGCGGGCAAGAGCGGCGCCGATCAGTTCCGGTAGGCGGGAATACCCGCCGGTCCCCAGCCAAAGGTCCACCTCCGGAAGAAGGTCCAGCAATTGCCTGCCGTATCTCTGGGGCAGACAGCCCAAGACCACAAGTAAACGGCAGTTTTCCTTTTTATAGCGGGCATACTCGACAATCCGGTCCAGGGATTCTTCGGTGGCAGGCTGAATAAAGCAGCAGGTATTGATGGCCAGTATATCTGCTTCTTCAGGCCGGGCTGTTTGTTCATAGCCCGACTCTTTCATCAGTCCGATCATAAATTCCGTATCCACCTGATTCTTTGGGCAGCCCAACGCCACCCAGCCGATTTTCAGCACCGTCTTCACCTCCGGCGGGCGAATAAAGATGTCTGTAGCAATAGTAGATCCGGAGAACTCTGGTAACGTACTGCCGGGTCTCCGGATACGGGATCTTGTGCAGATCGCCGTAACTCCCCTGCCACCGGCCGGCATCCAACCACTGCCTGACCTTGGGCCAACCGGCATTATAGGCAGCCAGCGCCAATATGGTCTCTCCCGCAAAGACTTGGTGGAGATAACCCAGATACCAGATGCCCAACTCCAAATTTTTCTTTGGTTCAAAGAGGTGGTCATGGACAAAATCCATCCCCTGTTGCCGGGCGGCCCACTCCCCTGTTTCCGGCATCAACTGCATCAACCCGGCCGCCCCTTTTTTGGAGACTGCCAAGTGGTTGAATTTACTTTCCACATAAATCAAGGCTGCCACCAGCCGCGGATCAACCCCGGTATTTTCCGCTTTTTCCTCAATTATCTCCCGGTAGGGGAAGGGGAAAAAAAATCGCCCCACATCTTTATAGGTAAAAACGAGGGCCAGCAAAAGCAGGATTATTATGGCTCTTCTTACCAGCCGGCGGCTGAGCAATAAATAGAACATTTTCGCCCCCCAATATCTTCGGGTACCATGGACAAACCGGATATGCCAAGATTCATTTTATGCTTTCCTGTGCGGAATATTCGGCGCACCTGTTAATATCTTGCCACACTATGGTCCCTTGCGCTTACCACACGGGTATTTGGTTCAGTGTGCCCATCTTCAATTATTCTCCACGCCGGCGAACAAGTCACGGCCTACCGGTGTTGCGGTTTCTTACCCTTTCCTCCCATAGCTTCTTGACTGTTGCCGCCAGTTCCTCCAGGGAACCAGTGTTCACAATTACCACCGTGGCCCGGGCGGCTTTTTCCTCCGGACATAACTGTGCGGCAATCCTTGCCTCAGCTTCCTCCCGGGTGAGCTTGTCCCGGTTCAAAATCCGCGCCACCTGTAGCTCCCTGGGGGCAGTGACGGCCCACACCTCGTCAACCAGGCCTTCCATACCCATCTCAAAAAGTAAAGGATGATCAAGCACCAGATCCCTGCCGGTTTCCCGGGCGGCCCGGACAACCCGGGCTACCTCTCTTTTGAGCAAAGGATGGACCAACTCTTCCAGCTTCCGCCGGTGGGCGGGGGAAGAAAAAACCAGCCGTCCCAGACGTTTCCGGTCAATCCCGTACTCCTGCCGGTATTCTTCGCCAAAAACGGCAACCAGCGTCCTAAAAACCGGGCTGCCGGGATGGAGAAACTTATGGGCGACCCGGTCGACATCCAGCCGTTCCATCCCCAGTTGGCTTAAGACAGAAACCACCGTTGTTTTTCCGGCGCCGGTGCCGCCGGTCACACCGATAACCAGACCCATCTCCTCCTTTACCGCGGTCAAAAACCGGTCAGGGCCAGGAGGACCAGTAATAACCCGGGCAGGTAGTTTATCCAGGGTAGCAAGAGATTCTTTGCCCATCTTCTGCCAAGACTCCACCCGGCACTGAGAAAGAGAAATTTGACCAGTCCCACCAGAACGGGGGTGTAAAAAGGCCAATCCCGGACGGCGCCCGCGCCTGCGCCGGCCCCAAAAGCATCGGTGGCCAATGCTAGGCCAAGCAATAACGCTTCTCCCGCACTGATCCTTCCGGAACGGTCCAAATCCGCCGAAGCTGGCTGGCGCATGATTAATATGACAATTCCCAGGCTTTTCAGGGGTAAAGAGGCTAATTGGAGCTTCTCGCCGTCGGGGTCGGCGTTATTCTTCACTGCCAGCCAGCCTTGGAAAAAGAGGCAGATTCCAACAAGGACCAGAATAACCCGGCCCATGGTTACCGCAACCCCCGGCGGAAAGAGCCAATGCAGGCTGCCGCCGAAGAAAAACGCCAGTGTTACCGTGGTGGTAGAGACCATCGCCACTAAGAGCCGGGACTGCCAGGGGATGATTGTTCCTTTTAGACCGTAAGTCACACCCACACCCAGACCGTCCAGGCTGATCGCTGTCGCCAGCAGCAGCAGAAAGAAAAAATTCACCGCCGTCCCTCCTGTCCCCGGTCTACTTGATTATATTACTACCGCCGATTCCAGGAGGTGACTACTGAAAGATGACTACTCCATAATGCTCACTGCTGGCAAAAACGGCAATAATGAGTGCCGCGGCCGGCCACCCGCTTGTAAGAGACCGGCTGCCCGCAGACGGGACAAGGCTTGCCCCGCCGTCCGTAAACCCGTAAATACTCTTGGTGGGTTCCGGGTTCGCCCTTGCCGTCCACATAATCGCGCTGGCTCGTCCCCCGGTGGGCCAACCCCTCTGTCAAAACCCGGCGGATCGCCGTATAAAGCTTTTCCCACTCATCAGGGGAGAGTTGGTTTACCGGGCGGGACGGATCAATTCCCGCAAGGAACAAGGCTTCATCCGTATAAATATTTCCCAAACCCGCAAGAACCGTCTGGTCGAGAAGGATCGTTTTGACCGGCGCTTTCCGTCTTTCTCCCGCCGCCCTTAAATTGGCCAGCGCCTCCTTTTTCTCCGTGGCTTCGGGGCCCAAGGCCGCCAGGCCCGGCGGGAGATTTTTCCCGGTAAAAAGGTGGACCGTCCCAAATTTACGGGGATCCTCCATCAATAATTCCTCCCCGCCCTTAAACCGGAGGATCAACGTGGTGTGCTTGGGGGGAGGAGAAGGATTTTCGGAGTAAAGTAACCGTCCGCTCATCCGCAGGTGGAAAGCGACTCTCTTGCCGCTGTCAAGGGAGAGAATGAGATATTTTCCTCTTCTTGAGAGGCCTGTGATCCTGCGCCCGGTTACTTCCCGGGCAAAGGTCTCCGGGTCCGGCCGGAACGCCTTGGCCAGGCGCGGTTCTACCCCGGTAATCTCTTTCCCCGGAAGATATGGTGCGAGGGTTTTCCGGATCGTTTCTACTTCCGGCAGTTCCGGCATGGCTTAGTTCACTACTTTCTTTCTTGCTTTTTCTCTTTGCTTTTCTTGCCCGCTTCTTCTACCTTTTCTCTCCTCTTCCCTTTCCTCTTTTTTTCTCCGCCTCTTTTTCTTCTTTCTTTCTCTCTGATTGCTTTTCTTCTTTACTCTCCGCTTCTTTTCCTTTTTTCTCTCCAGCTCTTCTATTTTTTTCTCTGCCTGCTTATCCGTGGGGAACCGGCGCCATCTCCCCCCAATTGGTCCCGGCCTTAACTTCCACCAAAAGCGGGACACGCAGCGGGTAAACGGATTCCATCTCTTCCCGGAGAACCATTGCCACCGCTTCCTGTTCCTCCCGTTTTGTCTCGACCAAAAGTTCATCATGGACCTGGAGCAAAAGGGCGGCGGGAATTCCCTCCCGGCGTAGCCGTTCATCCACCCGGACCATGGCCAACTTGATCAGGTCGGCGGCTGTACCCTGAATCGGCGTATTTCTCGCCATCCGTTCGCCAAAAGAACGCTGCTGGAAATTCTTGCTCCACAATTCCGGAAGGTAGCGGCGGCGCTGGAAAAGGGTGGTAACATAGCCCTTCTCCCGGGCGCTTATCAGCAAATCGTCGAAGAATTCCTTAACCCCGTGGTAGCGTTGGAAATATCCGGTTATATACTCCTCGGCCTCCCGCTGGGAAACCCCGGTCTGCCGGGCTAAACCAAAGGGGCTGATCCCATAAATAATCCCAAAGTTGACGGCTTTGGCCCGGTCCCGCCAGACCGGCGTCACTTCCTCCGGGGCAAGGCCAAAAATCTCCGCTGCCGTACGGCTGTGGATATCACCGCCCTCTTGAAAGACGGTGACCAGTCGCTCGTCCTCCGCCAAGTGGGCCAAAACTCTCAGCTCAATCTGGGAATAATCAGCACTGACAAAGACTTCCCCCTCCGAACCGGGTAAAAAACAACAACGGATCTCCCGGCCTTCCCCGGTTTTGACCGGTATATTCTGGAGATTCGGATCGGTACTGCTCAACCGGCCCGTGGCGGTAAGCGTCTGGTGGAAAGTCGTATGCACCCGGCCGGTCTCCGGAGCGGCCAAAGCCAATAATGACTCCACATAGGTGTTTTTCAGCTTAAGCAAACCCCGGTATTCCAAAACCAATCGGGGCACGGGATGCCTTACGGCCAGTTCCTCCAAGACCGCGGCGTCCGTCGAATACCCGGTTTTGGTCTTCCTCCCTTTCGGCAGTTGCAAGTGTTCAAAGAGGATTACTCCCAACTGCTTCGGGGAGGAAATATTAAACTCCTCGCCGGCCAGGGTATAGATCTTCTCCTGGAGAAGCCCGATCTTTTCTGTCAGCTTCTCCCCGTAGCGGCGGAGGCGTTCCGGGGAAACCCTGATCCCTTTCCTTTCCATCCGTAACAGTACCGGCAACAAAGGCATCTCCACATCAAAAAAGAGCTTTTCCAAACCATCCTGGCGCAACCTTTCCCTGCAGACCGGTTGGAGTTGCTGGAGGGCCATGGCCCTGGTTACCGCCACTGCCGCGGCTGCGCCGGAATTGACGGTGAACTCTTCCGGCAGGGCTAAAAGATCCAGGTCTTTTCCTTTTTTATCGGCGAGGACCGGCAAATCCGGTCCGCCAATCAGATCGGCATAAAGTCCTTCCAGAGCCGGTCCGCCTCTTCCCCCGCGGAGCAAGTAAGCAGCAATTTCCGTGTCAAATACCAGTCCTTCCCAAACCGTCCCGTACTGGCAGGCCAGGGTCATCTGGGGTTTTGCATTATGAGCAACCTTCAATGCTTTAGGATCGGCCAACCACTCTCTGAGCGGCCCGGGGAAATCTTCCGGATCCAAAGGGAGAAAGGCATACCCCCGGGAATCCCCGCCAGCCGCCAGTGCCAAAGCTACCCCAAAAACTGCGGGCACACGGCCTTTCTCCCGGCTGCGTCCAGCCAAAAACTGGACGGCAACCGGTTCCTCTCCTGCCCTGGCCAGAAATTCCGGCAGATCTTCCGGGGTTAAGCGCTGGAATTCAGGAGCCTCCAACCGGGAGATGACCGGACCGGCTTCAGCTGCCGTCTCCCCGGCCCGTGCGGCTTGAGCCGTAACAGTTTCACCCGGTTTAGCTGCCATGGCTTTAGCCACCACCCTTTTCAGCAGTGACTTAAATTCCATCCGCCGGAAGAACCCGGCCAGAACCTCCGGACCCGTTTCCGGCCGCCGGCATTCCTGGAGAGAAACCGGGAGAGGCAAATCGCGCACGATCGTAACCAATCTCTTGCTTAATCGCGCCTGTTCCGCATAGGTTGATAAAAGTTCCCGTTCACGGGGGCTTTTTACCTCGTCCAGGCGGGCAAGGAGGTTCTCCAACCCGCCGAACTCTCGGATCAACCGGAGGCCTGTCTTTTCGCCGATTCCGGGGATCCCCGGTACATTATCCGACGGGTCGCCAGTGAGCGCTTTCAGATCAATCAGTTGCTCCGGCGTCAGCCCATATTTTTCCTGAATCCAGTCGACGGTCACCCTTTCCACCTCGGAGATGCCTTTCCGTGTGTAAAGGACGGTGATCCCCTCGTCCAGCAGTTGAAAGAGATCCCTGTCCCCGCTAACCACCACCACTTCAAGGCCGGCATTGCGGGCAAGGGTGCTCATGGCGCCGATCACATCATCGGCCTCGTAGCCCTCAACACCCGCCACCGGGGCGCCCAGGACGTTAAAGAACTCTTTAACCCCGGGGAGTTGGGCCAAAAAATCCGGATCCGGGGGACGCCGCGTTTTTTTGTAGCCCTCATAAGCCTCGTGCCGGAAGGTCCGGCCAACATCAAAGGCGACAAAAAAATAACCGGGGGTCTCCTCCTCCAGCAACCGCAGGGTCATCATGGCCACGCCGTAAATGGCATTGGTCGGCTCCCCCCGGCTGGTGGTCAAGGGGGGCAAAGCAAAAAAAGCCCGGTGTGCCAGGCTATGTCCGTCAATAATTACTATCTTTTCTTGCACCCCAGACCCCACCTTTCATGAATCCCGTCTCTTTGTTCCTTCTCCTGTCAGAGGTTCCTCCCCATCCGTGGAATCACCGGTTTTTTTTAGCGCGCCGTTATGATCAAGCTCCTTAATCAGAGCGCCTAAGATCCCATTGACAAAACGGCCGGAATCCTCCTCGCCGTATTTCTTTGCCAGCTCTACAGCTTCGTTCACTGAAACTTCCACCGGAATATCTTCCCTATACAAAATCTCATACAAGGCCAGCCGCAAAATGCTCCTGTCCGTAGCGGCCATCCGGTTAAGCGTCCATTCGCTGGAAAACCGGGAAAGCAGATCATCAAGCTCCCGGCACGAGCTGGTAACCCCCTGCACCAACCCGGTAATAAAAGAATGCTCTCCCGCTGACAAGCCTTGTCCGTATTCCGGCAGGGCGTAGTCGACCGCCTCCTGCCAGGGAATACGTCCAAGATCAATCTGGAAGAGAATTTTAAAAACAAGTTCTCTGGCCAACCGCCTGCTCATGGCCGCCGGTCCTCACTTCTCCTTTGGCGCTGGAAATATTTTTTTCATAAGCTCCGCCAAACTCTCTTTATTGTCTACCCTTTTCCCCAAATAATAGCCGGTACCAACACAGAAGATGAAATAAAAAGCCTTTAACCACCCGTATTTTAAAACCAGTGCCCCGGTGGTAATTCCTAGCAAAATACCAAAAATCTTCCCCTTGTTTGCCCAGATCGCATCGAAAAG
Organism: Bacillota bacterium; assembly: GCA_012839115.1. GTDB lineage: Bacteria > Bacillota > UBA4882 > UBA10575 > UBA10575 > JAAYGG01. Next base: position 1,065 of record DUNX01000063.1, on the reverse strand, counting down.
CCGGGCCCAACGGTCCTCCATCACCTGAACCTCCTTTTTTCGGCGCGCACGCTTACTCTACCCTGGCCCGGGTTTCGGTGGTGATCTTTGTCACGGTAACAGTAGAACCAATAACGGGAATCCCCACTGTCTCATGGATATAATCCGCCAACTTACTCCTGATCTCACTAATTAACTGGGGAAGGTTTAGATCCGGGTTGCTGACAATCTCCACCTCAAACCGAAGCCCGTCACTCTCGGCCTCTACGACTACTGCGGCTTCTTTAACGCCGCGGATCTTATCGATCGCCCGCAGGGCGAGGCTCTCCACTGCCGTACAGGCGATCCTCACTTCCCCCATTTCTGTCTCATGAATAACCGTACGGGGGCTTTTTTTCCCGCTTAAACCGGTCATAATCAACAAAAGAAAAAGGATGAAAAAGATGGTGAACCCAACCAATTTATAAAGGTTCATTTCTTCCCCGACGGTTATGATCTCTGTAAGACCTGCGGGGTCCTTGCCCATAAGCAGACCAAAGAAGAATATGGCCAAAGCCAACATCACCAGGGAACTGATAATGAGCACCAACCGGTACGATGCCTGCATTAGGATCTCTCCTTCCACGCATAGATGCGCTAACGCAATTGCGCGCATGTTGCACAAAATCAGGTTACTCTGCTTTCTTCTTCCTCAGGGGGAGCCTCTTCTTGTTGGAATTGTACCCCCTGGATATGAACGTTTACTTCCACCACTTTTAACCCGGTCATACCTTCAATCGCCCGTTTTACATTTTCCTGTATTTCAATAGCCACATCCGGAATACGGGCCCCGTATTCAATTACCACATAAAGATCGACAGCTGCTTCTTTTTCGCCGACTTCAACCCGGACGCCTTTGGAAAGACTTTTTTTCTTTAATAACTCAGAAATACCGTCGACAACACCACCGCTCATCCCGGCTACTCCCCTGACCTCAGTGGCAGCCAGGCCGGCAATAATTCCCACCACTTCATTGGCTATACGTACAGTCCCGTTCTTCTCACTCCATTGGGGTTGGATTAGTCCCGGCATTTTACCCCTCCTGTC
>DUNX01000062.1 GCA_012839115.1 Bacillota bacterium | reverse complement strand
TGGGAATATTAAATCAAGTTACGTTGGAAAAGGCAATCTTGTTGCCGTCCCTTTCCAGGTAGACATCTCCGTCGTGCCCCTTGAGATTAATATACCTTTGTACTATGACATCACAGTATACCGGGTCTATTTCCATCATGTAACAGGTGCGGTTTAGTTGCTCGCATGTCATCATTGTGCTGCCACTGCCTCCGAATGTATCAAGGACAAGCTCCCCTTGCCGGCTGCTGTTTTTGATTAGCCGTTCAAGTAGTTTAAGCGGTTTCATCGTCGGGTGCTCTGCACTGCACATTGGCTTGTCCTCATTGATAACGGTTGTGCTAACCTTGTCACTGAATATTTCTTTTAATAGAGCCACCAGTTCCTCTTTTTTCATCTTCTTGAAGTCCAGGCCTTTGTCCTCTATAACAGTAGATTGAGTTCGGTCGTCTATAAAGTAATGAGCTGCTCCATTTTTCCACCCATACAGGCAGGGTTCGTGCTTCCAGTGGTAGTCCTGTCGGCCCATTACAAAGCTGTTTTTGTTCCATATCAAGCATTGTCGCACTTCCCAGCCCACATCACGGCAGGCTCCCCTGAAATTATAGCCTTCGCTATCGGCATGCCAAATATAAAACACGCCTCCCGGTTTCAGCGCATTGTCTGCACACTTGAAGGCATCAACCAGAAATTTTTTGAATTGAGCATCTTCCATGTTATCGTTTTTTATGGTTTGACCATTAGCTCCTTTGTAGTCCACGTTGTAGGGAGGATCGGTAACTATTAGGTCTGCGATTTTACCTTCCATGAGTCGGCTCACGTCATCTGGCTTCGTTGCATCGCCGCATAGCAAGCGATGCCGGCCCAAAATCCATATGTCCCCCGGTTGTGTTACTGGTATTTCCGGGATGTTTTCTTCGGGGTCGAAATCATCTTCCTCGACTTCGCTTTCCTCGGGTGCGAACTGTGCTATTAACTCCTCTATCTCGTCTACATCAAACCCCGTCAATTCAATATCAAACTCCCCAGTGTCCAGGTCCTGTAGTAAATCTTTGAGTTTTTCATAGTCCCAGTCAGTCTCATCCTGTAGCCGGTTATCCGCTATAAGATAAGCCTCTGCTTTAGCACCCTCAAGCGGCAAATAAATAACCGGCACCTCTTTGATGCCGGCTTTTTCTGCTGCCTTTAGTCTTGCATGGCCCGCAAGCACATAACCATCTGCCGAAACCAGTACCGGATTAGTCCAGCCGTATTCTTTTATACTCCGTTCTAACTTTTCTATAGCGCTGTCTGGATGTACTCTTGGATTTTTCGGGTGAGGCCTTAGCTCGCTTATTTTTACTGTTTTAATTTCCATCTAATTTCACCGCCTTTTGGCCAGTAAACTGCTCCCATCTAGCTAAAATAATATCGACATACTGCGGCTGCAGCTCTGTCCCGTAGCATATCCTTTTTGTCTTTTCTGCAGCTACAAGAGTAGAACCAGCACCCATAAATGGGTCAAAGACTAAATCACCTCGTAGTGTTGTTAGCTTTATAAAAAACTCCGGCAGTCCTGCCGGGTACATTGCCGGATGTTCCCATGATTCTGTGTTCCCTTGCAGCTTAATAACATTACCTGGCCTTGCTATGCCTTTTTGTTTAGGTCCTGATACGCTTATGTTCCCCGTATCTCCTTTGCTTGCGTTTAAAGGAGTATATTTCCGAACCGATTTTGACCTTCTCCCTACACTCTTAGGGTAAAATCTAATCTTTTGCTGTTTACAAAAATGAAATACTCTCCCATACTCATCCACAACATTCTCTTCTTTGTTTTCTCCTTCTCCTTCTTCAATTTGTAGTTCTACCATTGCTAAATCATCACTTTTCGCAAACCAAAAAACCGGCTCAAAATCGTTCTTGAGTCGGTTCTTCCATCCTCCTGGCAACCCCGGTTTTGTCCATATTAGTTCGTCAACATATCGCCAGCCATATTCTTCAACCATTGCAATTATCAGCTTCATTACATACAGGCTTCTTTGTCCTTTTTCGACGTGCTCTTTTATGTTCACAAAAAAGGACCCTGTATCATCTAGTATTGTCCACATCGCATTAGCC
>DUNX01000061.1 GCA_012839115.1 Bacillota bacterium | reverse complement strand
CCCACTGTCAAGCGCCCAATGGAGGCGATGAGTCTTGACGATGAATATCTCATGCCGGCTTTTTGGGAAGAAGAGACAACAGCCGGCCCGGGAGGGGCCGGTGATTCTGACGAAGTTTGGGGAACGCAGCGGGATGATCCGGGGGCTACTAGGGATAAGCCTTTCCCGGTAGAGAGGAGCCGGGAAGAAGAACCGCTGCCGGGAGAAGGATGGAAGAAACCGGAGACTTTTCTTTCCGCCCTGGTTTTGGCTCATGTTCTCAAAAGGCCGGATTTCCGGACCCTTCCCTGGCAACGCCGGGTATAAGCGGTGTCGCGCGCGCAGGTGGAGCGTACGGTGGAACCGGCAACATGACCGCCAGATATGAGACATGAAAACGCCACAGCTCAGGCAGGTGTGAGATAGATGCCTGCGGGCACATAGCCACGGATCTATACCCGCAGGTGTGTACCTGTGGGTACAGGCAGAGGGGCATAGCCCCTCTTTTTTTGTGCTTTTTCCCGGTTCCGGGGCATAGGTTTTAAAAGCCGGTGTCATTCCGAAAGGAGGAGAAGAGATGTTCCGGCTTTTTCCGGAAGAGTTGGTAAACCGATGGATGGATGAAAGGACCGCCCGCCTTTTTCAGGAAGAGGTTTCCGCCTTACCCGGGGTGGTTCTTAATGAACGGGAAGAAGCGGATTTGAAACTTCTGGCCAGCGGGGCGTATACCCCGTTGCGCGGCTTTATGGACCAGGACGATTACCTTTCGGTATTGGCCAGGTGCCGTCTGGCAGACGGCAGGGTCTGGACACTCCCCATAACATTGGCGGTGGCTCCTGAAAAAATACGGGAACTTCCCCGTTACGGGCCGGTTGCTTTACACAGTAAAATCGGGGAACTCTTGGGCTGTCTTTTTCTCACCAAAATATACAAGAGAAACCTGAGGGAAGAAGCGCGGCTGGTCTACGGAACCGCGGATCAGCGGCACCCGGGGGTGGCCGGCCTGTTTAAGGAGGAGGAGTACCTGGCCGGGGGGAAGGTTTTGGTCCTGCGCCGGCCGGAAAACTACTGGTCCTTGCCATGGGAACCTGCGGAGACAAGAAAAGCCTTTAAGGAATTTGGCTGGAAAAAGGTGGTGGGGTTTCAGACCCGTAACCCTATCCACCGGGCCCACGAATACCTGCAGAAAACCGCCATGGAGATGGTGGACGGCCTCTTTCTCCACCCGTTGGTGGGTGTGACCAAAGAAGACGACCTGCCGCCGGAGATCCGGCTCAGTTGTTACCGGGTTTTACTGGAGAATTATTACCCCCGGGACCGGGTCTTGCTGGGGGTATTCCCCGCGGCTATGCGTTACGCCGGCCCACGGGAAGCGGTTTTTCACGCCCTGGTACGAAAGAATTACGGGTGCACCCATATGATTATCGGCCGGGACCATGCCGGCGCCGGCGAGTATTACCGCCCCGACGAGGCCCAGGATTTTTGCGAGCAATTCGGAGACGAACTGGGAATAACTATTCTCAGGTTTGATAATGCCTTTTATTGCCGGAGATGCGGCCAGACGGCAACAGCCCGCACCTGTCCCCACCCGCAAAACCTCCGCCTTTCTTTGAGCGGCACCCGTATCCGCGAATTGTTGGAAAAAGGGGAGATGCTCCCGGCTGAATTCACCAGACCGGAAGTGGCGGAGATCCTCCGGGATTATTATTTGCACATCCTGACAGATGCGCAAATAGGCCAGGATGCACAAAAACGCCAGGATGCGCAAATAGGCCAGGATACAAAAATAGGCCAGGATGCACAAAAACGCCAGGATGCGCAAACACACCAGAAAAGCAGTGTGGGAGACCAAAACGTGACCGGTCAAGACCGCGCATGAGCGCTCCCCGGCCGGGTGTTTCCCGGACGGGAAGGGGAAGGGCAGTCATAAGTTCTTTATTTATTAATACTTTCTGTTAACGCCCGGAAAGGAGTTTTCCGGGCGGTGTTGAATAATAGTTGAATAAATATATAATATGCATCAGAAGAAGCACTCTCTTAAGATTTGGAGGTATAACCATGGAAAAGCAATTAAAGTTTGATCAGCGCAGTAACACGCTGGAACAACGCGTTTATGAGTACCGTCTTCAGGATGTCGCTGACCCCAATTTATACAGACACTTGTATAGTTATGAAGAAGCACCCAAGATCCCGTTCAACCACAGGCATGTGCCGATGCGCCCGCCGGCTGAGGTCTGGATCACGGACAGCACTTTTCGCGACGGGCAACAGGCCAGGGAACCTTATACGGTGGAACAGATCGTCCATATATATAAGCTCCTGCATAAACTGGGCGGGCCCAAAGGGATCATCCGCCAGACCGAGTTTTTCCTCTATAACAAGAAAGATAAAGAAGCGGTTGAGCGTTGCCTGGCCTTGGGTTATAAATATCCGGAGATCACCAGTTGGATCCGGGCGGTTAAAGAGGATTTTCAATTGGTCAAAGAGATGGGACTCAAAGAAACCGGTATTTTGGCCAGTTGCTCCGATTATCATATCTTCAAGAAGTTGAAAATGACGAGAAAACAAGCGATGGAGCAATTCCTTTCCATTATCAAGGCAGCCTTGGAGATTGGCATTGTTCCCCGCGTCCACTTGGAGGATATCACCCGCGCCGATTTTTATGGTTTTGTGGTGCCGTTTGCCATTGAACTGAACAAGCTTTCGGAGGAGAGCGGGGTGCCGATAAAGATCAGGGCTTGCGATACTATGGGTTTTGGGGTGAGTTACCCTGGCGTCGCTTTGCCCCGCAGTGTTCCAGGGATAATTTACGGTCTCTGGCACCATGCCGGCTTCCCCAGCGAACGGTTGGAATGGCACGGGCATAATGATTTTTACCGGGCGGTGGTTAACGCCGGGACGGCCTGGCTTTATGGGTGTGCCGCGGTAAACTGTACTTTGCTGGGGATTGGTGAACGGACCGGGAACTGCCCGTTGGAGGCTATGGTCTTCGAATATGCCGGCTTGCGGGGAACTATGGACGGGATGAATCCCCAGGTGATCACAGAGATCGCCGATTATTACCGGCACGAAATCGGTTATAAGATTCCTCCCATGACGCCGCTGGTCGGCAGGGATTTCAATTTTACCAGGGCGGGGATTCATGCCGACGGGCTGTTGAAAGATGAGGAGATCTATAATATCTTTGACACGGAAAAACTCCTGAACCGTCCGGTGGTGGTGGCGGTTAACGAATACTCGGGGCTTGCCGGTTTGACTTTTTGGATTAATCAGTATTTCAACCTTAAGGGCAACCGGGCGATTGATAAAAAGGACCCGCGCCTGCTTCCGCTAAAGGAATGGATAGATGAACAGTATGCCGCCGGGCGGAATACGGTAATGGGCGATGAAGAACTGGAATTGGCTGTGCAAAGAATAGCCCCGGATCTTTGGCAGGAAATTAACCAGTTATAAGGAAAGAGGATCGAATCCCTTTGCCGGCCGGTGCCACAGAATTGTCATCTTTCCTCCACGGCTTTATCATATTTTCCTGTTACAATTAAGGCCAGAGGCGGGAAACGGAAACCGGGCCTTTAAAAGAACGGAAAAAAGCTAATAAGGAGGATGGGAATATGCGGCTAAGAAGGGCTATTGTTGGCGTTGGAATGATTATCTTTCTCCTGGCATCTACCGGTGTAATGGCGGCCGGTTGGGGCGGCGGGGTCGCACGCGCGCACATTGGCAGAGGGGTAAAAGGTGAAGACGGGGGAGAAAGGTGCCTCCGGTACTTACACCGGAGCGGTTTAGACCTCACACCAGAACAGGAAGGGCAAATTCTTGCTGTCCACCAGGAATTTTACCGTAACAGCCTGCCTTTGCGCCAGAACTTGCAACGGCTCAGGCTGGAACTGCGGCGGCTTTGGGCGGAAGAAAAACCGGATGAAGCCGCAATAAACCAGAAATTAATTGAAATGACGCCGCTCAAAATTGAGCTGCGGGCTATGGCTTTGGCAACATGGGAAGAGACCAAAAAGGTGCTTACTCCCGAACAATTGGCAAGGCTGGAGTCGGCCGAAGGCAGGATTTGGCTGCAGAGAAAGGGGCGGCGTTGATCGATACGCGTGTATTTAGTATAACCTAGGATTAATCGCGTTTGGATGCGTACGCGCATCCAAACGCGTGCGCATCCAAGCGCGTGGACGACTGTCTTTGCGGGAGAGACCGTATTAGCGCTGGCCGCTCTGCATCCATAAACCACGTACGCGCGTGGACGACTGCTTCCCGTACCGGGTCTTTTGACCCGGTTTTTTTTAAGAAATATTCTAAATTAATAAAATAATCTTTGCTGAAAAAAAAGGAAAACTTGCTTTAATGTCAAATATTGATATTGAAATGAAACAAGTAATTAAGAGTCATACGGGAGATGAAAAAAATAGGGGGGCTTATACATAGATGAAAAAAACTGCTCTTTTTACTTGCGGGTTTTTTCTGATATTGCTCTTTATTACTGGCATAGCGGGTCCGGCTGGAGCGGCCGAAATGAGGGAGATGCCGCCCAGGACCGAAGTGCCGGTGAATCTCCGGTTGGTGGATGAGGAAAATAAGCCGCTGACCGGAGAGAAGACAGTGACGATCGAAGTAACCAAGGGGGGATTGAAGGATCCGGCAGTTTTAACCTCCGGGCTGCGTATTAAAGACGGGATCGGCCACTTTGTCTATATCACTCCGGCCACGCCCGGTTTGGCGGAGATCCGGATTATTGATCCGGAAACCGGAAAGGTACTGGAGGCTATTGTTTTCTATATTATTGAGCCGGAACCGCCCACCCGGAAGGACGAGTCGGTTCTGGTCACCCAAGTCATTGGCAAGGCAGAGATTCAACCCGGCGCCCGGTTATTGCGTTCCGGAGAAAAACTGGTCGCCGGCGTTACAGTGACCGCCGCCGCCGATTCCTGGCTAAACCTGGAGTTGTTTGACGGTTCGCAGATAATCGTACAGCCCGGTACGGTTTTGCGCCTTGTTTCCGTAAAACGAGGGATTACGACAACCGGTAAGGAGGTCCGGCTTAATTTGGTTTCCGGGCAACTCTTTGTTGCCTCCCAGGTTTTTACAGAAGGAAGCAGTCTTTTCCAGATTCGTACCCCTGGCGCAGAACTCTATGCTTATGGCAGAGCTTTCGAGGTCGCCGTCTCCAGTAAGGGGACAGAGGCCATTACCTATCAAGGAGAATTGCTGATGGAGGATGGGGAGAGCGGCCTTCTCTTCCCGGTTGTCCAGGGGCAAAAAGCGCTGCTGCCAACAGGGGGCGGGATCCCAAGCTATTCTTCCCACCGTCTAACCGCAGAAATGCGCGAGGATATTTTGCGGGGCGAGGGTTTTTTGGGTAAAAAATCCACCGCAATGCAGACCTTTTCTGGTTCCGCCTACCAGATGGGCGGGAGTATGACCGTGAGGGGACTGGAGGGCGTCTCCCAAACTACAATGTCGCTGAAACCCCAGTTTTATAACGTCTTCGGCTCAGACTATAGTTTCGGGCTTGTGTTGCCTTTCAGCTTTGCTCAAACCACCGGTAGAGTTAAGTTTGGTGAGAGCATAAATGGCAGACAGGGAACCGGCCCCCTTCTGGACTGGTTGAGGTTTGAAAATGAGGTTTGTTCCCTCAATTACGATTTCATAGAAGAAGGATTGACCTATGGATACGGCTTGCTTCTTGGGGATTATACCAGCAAATTCACAAGAAGAACCCACTTCGGGCTAAACATCGGCGAGGGCCTGTGGGTTGAGGTGCTGGCCCCCTGGAATATCAGGAGCATTAACCCTTGGGATTTCGACAGCGCTTCGTTGTATGCCGGCCGGATCGAGGAGACTTTCAATTCTGACCGCCTTAACCTGCAGTTGGGTCTTACCTATGTTGTTGATAACAGTATAATTAAGGATTTGCGGTCCTTACTACCGGGATTTGCCAGCCAAGGCCTGGCCATTGATGCCGGCTTTTTCGTCACAGAGGCCTTCCAGCCCTATATGGAAGCGGCTGCTCTGAAATCTTCCCGTTACGGGTGGGGGATGGAAAGCGGCGTGCTGGGAAAGGCAGGCGCTTTCCGTTACCGGATAGCCGGCCGTTACCTGGGGAAAGGATTTCACCCCAACTACTTCGGTGGCGATTATGATATGAATACGCTCAGTACCTTATGGGCCTTGGCCTTTCTTGGTGACCCCAGTTTCCCAGGGAGACCCCTGGCCTTGCTTGATGACCCGGTTTATACACCAGAAACCGGTTACTATGTAGGTTTTGGGGTTACGGCAGGGAAAATCCTCTCCCTCGACCTTTCATTTGAGAATGGAAACAGGAAAGATATCTATTTCCCGATCCTCACCGGCAAACTGGAACTTAACTTACTGCGGCTAGGACCGGTTCCGGCTGTTTCCGCCGGATTTGACTACCGCTGCTACCAGTTTTCAAAATTCAGTGCTCTTCCAGACGCCAATACCATATGCGCCAATTATGTTGAAGTTATGTTAGCCAGAGGGGTCTACGCTGCTTATAAAAATACCTACATCCCCTTGACCGATTCCCACCTGCGGGAGTTAAGCCTGGAGGTCCGGTGGGAAAAATAAAACCGTTGAGGAACAAATTGGCACACAGAACTATCGGCTCGTGTACGCGCGAAACCACCCTTGCCACGGAGATTGATATGATTCATAACATAGACATTTATGCAATTATGTGGTAGTATTTATGTGCGGGAGAATATCATCCAGGAGGTCTATCGGTGGCATTGGTAAAAAAAAGACTGGGCGACCTGTTGGTGGCAACAGGATATATCACCGCAGAAACACTTCAGGAAGCCTTACAAGAACAAAACCGGACCGGGGAACGGTTAGGCCGGATTTTGGTTAGCAAAGGACATATAACCGAACAAAACCTTATTGAAGCCCTGGAATTCCAGTTGGGCATCCCCCATGTGGTCCTGGCGAAAAGAGAGATCCCCCCGGAGGTCCTGGTGGCAGTTCCGGAACACATAGCGAAAAAATACAAGGTCTTCCCGGTGGAACAAAACGGAAACCGCTTGGTCCTGGGGATGATTGACCCCACTGATGTGGTGGCCTTGGACAACCTCCGCCTGTTGTTGAATATGGAGATCCAACCGGTGATTGTGACTGAGGAAGACTTGGAACGGGCGTTAAGCAAATATTACGGGATCGAAGGTACTGTGGCGGAGGTCTTCAAAGACCTGGATATTGAGTTTGAAGAGGAAAAAAAAGAAGAAGAGCCGGAAGCCGAAGAATTGGTGGAGGACGCGCCCATTGTCCGCCTGGTGAACCTCATTATCAGCCAGGCGGTAAAAGAACGGGCCAGCGACATTCATCTGGAGCCTTCCGAAAAGGAACTGGCCGTCCGCTACCGGGTGGACGGGGTGCTCCGCCGGGTGATGACTTCACCAAAAAACACGCAGGCGGCCATTATTTCCCGGGTGAAGATTATCTCCGGGATGAATATCGCCGAAAAAAGGCTGCCGCAGGACGGGCGGATCCAACTCCGGGTGGAAGGGATCCCGGTGGACATCCGTGTTTCTTCTATCCCCACCGTTCATGGGGAAAAGATCGTTATGCGGATCCTTTTTAAGAGCGGTGTTCTCACGAAAATGGAGAGGCTCGGTTTTTTACCGGAGACCCTGGAAAAATTCAGGAGTGTTTACCGGCAACCCCACGGAATTATTTTGGTCACCGGACCGACCGGTAGTGGTAAATCCACAACTTTAAGTGCGGTTTTAAATGAGTTGAACTCGCCCGAGGTCAATATTATGACCGTTGAAGACCCGGTAGAGTACCAGATTCACGGGGTCAACCAGGTACAAGTAAACCAAAAGGCCGGGCTGACCTTTGCCGCCGCCCTCCGTTCTTTCTTGCGGCAAGACCCGGATATCATCATGGTCGGGGAGATCCGTGATAACGAAACCGCCCGCATCGCTACACAGGCCGCCCTCACCGGGCACCTGGTACTTTCCACCTTGCATACGAATGATGCGCCGAGTAGTATTACACGGCTGATTGATATGGAAATCGAACCTTTTTTGGTCGCCTCAACCGTCATTGGGGTCGTAGCCCAACGGTTGGTCAGGGGGGTTTGCGACGGGTGCAAAGAACCGTACCCCCTGGAGCAGGTGAATACTTTTTACCGGAGCGTTCGGGAGAACCTCCCGGATCATCCGGAGGAACAATTAATCTTTTACCGGGGGAAGGGTTGCCGTCAGTGTAACGGGACGGGATACACCGGCCGTCTTGCCATCCATGAAGTTCTTTTATTAGACCCGCAACTAAGGACCTTGATTAGCAGGGATGTCCCTGCCGGCGCCATAAAAGAGGAGGCTGTCAAAGCGGGGATGAAAACCCTTTTCCAAGACGGGCTCTTAAAGGCGTTACAGGGCAAGACAACCTTGGAAGAGGTTGTCAGGGCATCATACAGCATGTAAGAGGAGGGGACCAGTTTTGGAGCTTGCCGATCTGCTGCGCATAGCTGTGGAAAAAGGAGCTTCCGACTTACACCTGACAACCGGGCGGCCACCGGTTCTCAGGATCAACGGGGAGTTGACCTTCATTGAAGGCCAGCCGGTATTAACAAAGGAGACGATCCCAAACCTCCTGGAACCGGCGCTTACCGCTGAGAGAAAGGCGGAACTGGACCGCAACGGCCAGGTGGATTTTTCTTACGGATTGCCGGGTTTGGGGCGGTTCCGGGTGAATGTTTTTAACCAGCGGAGCACGGTTTCCGCGGTTATGCGGTTGATCCCCCATGAAATTCCCTCCTTTGAGCGGCTGGGCTTGCCGGAGGTAGTCAGGGATTTTACCGAGAAAAACAGGGGGATGGTGCTGATTACCGGACCTACCGGGAGCGGGAAGAGTACCACCTTGGCGTCGTTGATTGATATTATCAATACCAACAGGAGTTGCCATATTATCACCTTGGAGGATCCCATCGAGTATCTCCATCACCATGGGAGGAGCCTCGTCAACCAGCGGGAGATCGGCACGGATACGGCATCCTTTCCCGGGGCCCTCCGGGCGGCGCTCCGGGAGGACCCCGACGTCATCCTGGTGGGAGAGATGCGGGATTTCGAGACGATCCAGACGGCCTTGACAGCGGCGGAAACCGGTCACCTTGTCTTTGCCACTTTACATACGAACGACGCCACACAAACCGTCGACCGGATTATTGATGTCTTCCCCCCCCACCAGCAGGCGCAGATCCGGATCCAGCTTTCCCTGACCCTGCAGGGGATTGTCTCGCAGCAACTGTTACCCAGAGCCGACATACCGGGCCGGGTATTGGCCTGTGAGGTTTTGGTGGCCACCAGCGCGGTACGGAATATTATCCGGGAGGGCAAGACCTACCAGCTGCCCACGGTGATGCAGACCGGCGGGAAATTGGGGATGCAGACCATGGACAGTTCTCTCCGGGACCTTTACCGGCAACGGAAGATTACGATCCAGGAGGCGCTCCTGCGGGCCTCCGATCCGGAAGAATTTAAGCGTATGGTTGAGTTTTAACCGGTTTTGCAGGAGAGGGGGTGGAGAAGGTGCCATCCTTTGTTTACCAGGTAAGAGATAGGAACGGGGCGATCAGCAGGGGAGAGATCGAAGCGGCCGGGATCCGTGAAGCCGCTGCTAAACTTAGGGATCAGGGATTATTCATCAGTTCCCTGCGACCGGCAGGTGAAAGCAGGGCGCAGTCGGAAAGAAAAGGAGCCGGCGGGAGGGTAAGACGGATCGCCCTTAGAGACCTCCTGCTTTTTACCCGCCAGTTTGCTGTCTTAATCAGGGCAGGGGTCAACCTCAGCGCCTGTTTAAAGATTATGGAAGAGCAGGCGGAAAACCCGTTGCTCGCTGAGGTGATCACTGGCATCCGGCGGGATGTGGAAAGCGGTAACCCTCTCCACCAGGCCTTGGAACGCTTTCCTAAGGTCTTTCCTTCCATTTACATCCACATGGTGGAGGCCGGGGAAACCGGCGGGCAATTGGAAACGGTCCTGGAACGTTTGGCAGAATATTTTGAACGTGAATTCATGCTACGGAAGAAAATTATTGGCGCCCTTGCCTACCCGGTGGTTATTGCCGTGGTGGCGGTGATCGCCGTGGTTTTGGTTATGGTTTTGATCATGCCGGTTTTTGTTGAGATGTTTACAGAAGCAGGGGTCGAACTCCCAGGCCCGACCAAAGTACTCATTGCCATCAGCAATTTCCTGAGCGCTTATTGGTACCTGTTTCTGTTTCTTGCGGTAGCGGCAGGTGTTGGCTTCAATTTTTACCGGAAAACCCCCCAGGGGAAAATGGCCATTGACCGGCTGCTTTACAGGATGAAGATTATCGGGCCGGTGGTCCAAAAGACAGTGGTCGCCCGGTTCTCCCGTCTCCTGGCCACCCTCCTCGACAGCGGGATCCTCATCACTACCAGCTTGGAGATTGTTGAACGGGCGGTGGCCAACGGCGTAATCGCTTCTTCTGTAGCAAAAGCCCGCGTAAATCTGACAAAAGGCAGCGGGCTGGCCGGTCCCCTGGCCGATACCGGGGTATACCCGGCAATGGTCACGCAGATGATTGCTGTGGGCGAGGAGACCGGAGAACTTTCGACCATGCTCAATGAGATCGCCGACTTCTATGAGAAAGAAGCGGGCTATGCAGTGGAAGGCCTGACAGCTATGATCGAGCCGGCGGTCATCATCCTTATGGGTTTGGCTGTTGGCGTCATCGTCATCTCGGTGGTTATGCCCATGATGCAACTCAGCAGCGGAGCGGCGCTTTAGATTTAGATGAGTACACTTTAAATAAAATAAACGGCATAGACCGTTGAAAGGAGGTGAAACAGAATGTTAAAAAGACTTTTCAGAGAGGAAAAAGGGTTTACCCTGATTGAACTCTTGATTGTCATGTTGATCCTTGGGATTCTGGCTGCGGTGGCAGTACCGCGTTTCATCGACATGCGGGATGACGCTCAGGCTTCAGCCTGCCGGGCTGCGCGGCAGTCCATGGAGACAGCGATTGAACAGTATCTGTATTACTGGGCCTTGGATGACGGAACTGGTACAATGGATGATCCTTCTGGCTTTTCATCAACATCAGATTGGGCGACTGCTCTCTCCACTACATTTACTACCCGGGGCCAAAGCATCCAGCTATTGAAAAGTGCGCCTGAATGTCCTGGTAAAGGAACTTATACAGTGAATTCAAATCATTCGGTAACCTGTAGCGACCACTAAGCGTTGCACCATTGTATCATTGCTATACTCAGCTCTTTTTATTTGGTGCTTACGAGGTAAATTGGGAGTCAAGGGGGGTGCAACCACCCCCCAATTCCCAAACACAAGCGGGCAGGGTTTAGCTTGCCTGTAGAAAACAAAGGATTTTCCGGCGCGACCTGTGCCTGAGGAGAAAAAATGTGGAAAAAAGAAAAAGAAAACGCAACCGCCGGCTTTACGCTGGTGGAATTGATGTTTGTTTTGGCTATTATCGCCTTGGCGGGGATGATTGCCGCACCGCGTGTTGCCGATACCTACCGGGCAATGCGGTTTGATACTATTTCCGACCAACTTTTGAATGATCTCAGGTTTGCCCGCAAGAGCGCGATGGACCTGAATACCGATATAAGAGTGAGTTTTACGAGCGGGGTTGATTATACCATTACCGTGGTGGCGACAGGACGGCAGCTTCGTAACAGGAACTATCCGGAAAGTAACGCCGGCTGGACGATAACCTTTGGCGGTGCGAAACAAATCTACTTCAACAGCCAAGGCCTGCCCCATAACGGGAGCGGTAATCCGGTGGGGGGAAATGTGACGATTACCGGCGGGTCCGGGAGAACTCGGGTATTCACTGTTTATGCCGCCACCGGGATGATCCGTTGATCTGCGCGCAGGAGGCGATTTGGTGAAGAAGCATTTGCTTAAGCAAATGATAAAGCGAAAGATTGTTGGGCTGCCGGAGAGCGGATTTACCCTGGTCGAAGTTTTGATCGGCCTGGTGCTTCTGGCCGTAATTGGTCTGGTCTTCAGCAGCGCCCTCCAGTTTACCGGGAGGGATTACGAAACAGCCAGGCTCTTGAATCGTGCCTCACGGGTGGCCACCTCCGAGGTGGAAGTCTTGAAAGATATGGCGGCCCGGGGGGATTTTGCGAGTATTGCCGATACCACCGATGTACATTTGGGGTACAACATCACCTGGACGGTAGCAGATTTAACTATCAACAGCGCGGGGAATGTTGTCAATGCGCAAACCGGCGATACTGTATATCTCAAAGAGGTTACTATTACCGTAACCCATACAAGCCGTAAAGACATATCCGTGGTTCGGATCATCCGGGTAGGTCCGCGTTGATTAGACGGCTGTGTACTGCGGGGGAGGTGAAATCATGAATAAATTCATGAGAAAAAACGAGCATGGTTTCACCCTGGTCGAACTTTTAATTGCCCTTACCCTCCTTGCAGTATTGGTTTTGGCGGTCACCGGGATGCTGGCGGGTCTGCCCCGTTTTTACCGGGATCTGCGGGATGAGGAGGAAGGGAAAGAGGAGGTCTGGACGGCTCTGAACTTCATGGCCCGGGAGCTTCGTTCCGCCAAGGGATTTAATAAAAACTCCACAACAGACCAATTGGTCTTTAGGGATGAGAACAATCAACAAATCAGTTATAGACGCAATTCCAGCAATAACCGGCTAGAAAGACGAGTGGGATCAGCAGGATCGTGGGTGCCCATGATCGATAACATCCGGGTTGGCGATTGGGAAATTGCGTATAGTGTCAGCAATCAGAATGATCCTGCCCGTTTTTCCCAGATCGTTTTAGAACTTAAAGGGGAGTCTTTGACTATCCGGCCACGGATGTACCGGAGTGAAGACGTTGGCGGCGGTTGGTTTGAGTAAGGTTATAGGTGTTGGGGCGAACTCTTTAAAAGGAAAGAAGGAGGGGAAGAAAATGGAGATTTGGCGAAGGGAAAAAGGCTCCACGATCCTCCTGGCTATTTTAGTTTTGGCAGTAGGTTCCGCCCTCGTTATTTCTTTGGCGCAAACAAAACAGAATAGTATATCGTCGGCTATAGCTCAGGAGAGATCTACCAGGGCTTTGGATCTGGCGGAGAGCGGCTTGGAAACCGTCTGTCAGCAGGCGCGGGCTCATATTATGGACGGTAAAGATCTTAGTAATTTTTCGACAGAACAGCTCACAGACCAATTTGGCGGCGGTGAATTCAGCGTGAAGACGCAGTTGCTTTCCAACAACCGCCTGCAGATTACTAGCCGGGGCCGTTTCGGGGATATCACCCGGGTGGTGCGGGAAGAGGTGGAGGTAAATCTACCATCGCCACCTTTTGATGACGAGTGGGTGGTGGCGACGGAGGGCGAATTGGATATAAAATGCCCGATTCACAATAATTACTATTATGCCGAAAAAAGGCTTGTTCTTAACGATAATTATAACCGCAGTGGAACAATTTATGTAGGTACAGGGCCCGGAGGAGTAGTGGAGGACCAAAACATAAAACCCCGGTGGACCGTTAATAAAATGACAAACCCGCCAAAGCCGCAGGAAATTGAGGTGGAATTTTTTGAAAAGTCCTTTAAGAAAAAAGAAATAGAGGATATGGGCTTCATTTACCTTCAGGGCCCCCAAAACTGGAACGACGGACTACCCTCGGCATACGAAAACAAAATGATCTTTGTCGATGGGGATTTAAATATTAACAAAAGCGTGACTCTTTCAGGAAAGTTCCAGAGCTTGACAATCATCGCAACAGGAAATCTTCATTTTAACGGCAGTGCACAGGCGGTTTTGAATCATCCAGATGCCAGCCTTAATCTGATTGCCGGGGGTGATCTGCATATAAACGGCGGAATGCACGCCGCAGGTAATGATACGGCGCAGGCTTTCCTCTATTCAGGAAGGAATATTCGTTTAAATTCTGCCGTGGGTGGTTTTGTCGGTCGCCTGCGGGCAAAAGAAGGAGTGCACGTAAACCAAGAATTTGAAATTCATGTCGCTCCTATGAACGTTGATATCCCGGGGGTTATCATTGGCGGTCAAGATGGCGGTAGTAACAACAAAGGGCCAAATCAGGGTATTTTTGCCGTTGTCAGTTGGCAGGAAATCGATCCCACGGAGTTTTAAACCGTAGACAGTCTATGAAAAGCGAGGAGTAATCATGGCCAAAGTGGGTGTGGGCCTTGATATCGGGACCGGGGGAGTAAAGGCGGTCCGGGTATCGGGAGACAAAACCTTTCAGGTAAACAGGTTTGCCGCCGTGTCTTTGGACGAAGGGGCCTTAGACGCCGGTGTGGTGGCCGACCGGAAGGCGGTGGTCACCGCGGTCAGGGAGGTTTTGCGGGCTAGCAGGATTAAGCAAAAAAGAGTGGTGGTGGCCATTGCCGGGCAGGCTGTGGTGGTGCGTCACCTAAAGATGCCCTTAATGGATGATGAGGAAGTAGCAAACGCCATCCGCTGGGAAGCCGAACGTTACATCCCTTATCCTGTGGACGAAGTAACGCTTGATTTTGAGATCATCGGCAGGGACCAGGATGAAAGCGAGATGGAAGTCCTCCTGGTCTGTGCCCATAATGATATCATCCACAGCCACCTGGATGTCCTGTGGGAAACAGGGCTGCAGCCCGTGGCCATAGATATTCAGCCTTTTGCCATGATGAGGGGATTAGGGATCGAATACAGCCGACCAGCGGAGAGTGTGGCCATGTTGGATATTGGCGCCGGCAGTAGCGATCTGGTCATCGCCAAGGCCGGCACTCCTTATTTTACCAGGATTCTTCCGGTAGGAGGAAACCGCCTGACCGAACTGGTGGCCAAGTATACAGGGTTGGAAAGGGACGGGGCGGAAACGGCTAAAGAGACCATTGGCGACGCCCTTGGCGAACCGGGGCAATTTTCTCCGGAGAGCAGGGAGTACCAGGTCAATATGGGAATCAGGGAGGGGTTAAAGGACCTCGCGCTAGAACTGCGCCGCTCTTTTGATTATTACCAATTACAGCATAAAGAAGAAAACATCTCCAGACTGATTCTTTCCGGCGGCAGTGCCCTGATAAGAAACTTCCCCGCCTTTTTAGCCAAGGAACTGGAGACAAAAGTAGATCTTGGAGTTTTCGACGAACGTCTCCGTTGCCCGCAAGCGCTTTTTGAGAGATTTCAAGAACAATCTCCGGTTTACACTGTTGCGCTTGGGCTGGCCATGCGGGAGGTGACTGAAAGTGAGGATTAACCTTCTACCGTTAGAATACCGCCCGCGGCCACTGGTCGAACTCAGGCGCGTATTCCTGCTTACCGGCGCAATTATTTTCCTCCTGGCGTCGTTGGTTTTTTTGGGCTGGAATTACCTGACCTGTAATAGTTTGGCCGAGCGTATTGCTACGCTTGAAGGGCAGATCGCTGTTTACGACCCGGCCATGGCGGAGCTTGAAGGGATTGAGGCCTTCATTGAGAAGGTCCGCCAGTGGGAAAGGGAAGTGGAGAAGATTGGCGGTCTTTACCCTCCGCACCAACAGTTTTTTTGGAGCCTGGCCGCAACCGTACCCCAGGAGATCTGGCTGACAGAAGTAGAGATTACACCCGAAGACAGTCTGACCATCAAGGGAAACTCGCTGAATTTCCGGGCCATGGGCCGGCTGCTGGAGAACATCAATGGTGTGGCATTTTTTCAGTCTTCGTTCTTAAAAGAAGTACAGGAGATTACGAGAAACGAGATAACCCTCTACCAATTTGAAGTAGAAATAAAGGCCGGGAGGGACCGGCAATGAGAAGAGAGAGCAATTTATTCCGGCTGATTGTAGGCGGGCTTATCTATCTTGTGGCAACTGGCGGGGCGCTGGTCGCGGGGTTTAATTATCTTGGCCGTAGTCAGGAATACGCTTCTATCGTCAGAGAGAGGGAATCCGAATTTGAGATGGTCCGGAGACGGGTTGAGGAAGATTTGCCCCGCTTGAAAAAGGAGTATAACAGATATTACGAACGGGCAAAGAGCTTGCGCAGATTTACTCCCACCCGGGAAGAACAGGAACGGGTGGTTGTCAGTATCGAGCAATTGGCGAAGTCCGCCGGGATCAAGATCCACTCTTGCGAGATGACAGAAGAACCCCAGCCGGTAGAAGGGATGCCTGCATACCAGATCTACTCTTGGAAGATCTCCTGCAGTGGCCGGTACCAGCAAGTAGATCGCTTTTTAACTCTGCTGGACGGGGCAGGCCGGTTAATGAAGGTTGCCGAAATAACCGCCTGGGCCGTAAGCGAGCAGAACGATCCCGGGACATATAATCTTAATATTGACCTCCAATTAGACCTGATTGTCAGGACCGAGGGGTGACGATATGGCCGGAGAGGAGAAAACGGCACAGAAACCAAAAAAAGGCCCGAGCCCGGTTTTATTAATTCTTCTGGTACTGGCCTTGGGCTTTGTAGCTTTTGATTTTTTAACAAAAGAGCAGTCGACCGGGCCGGCGTCCCGGCAATCTGCATATGAGAGGCGGGTTCCCAGGGTGGCGCCGCCGTTGCCTGAGGAAGAAAAGACAGAAGACAAAAAAGAGATCACAGCCAAACCGGCGCGGGATCCCTTCCTTCCGCCGGCAAATGTGAGAAGAAAACTGGCGGCAGCTGCAGAGAAGACGGCCACATCCGGGCAGGTTGCCGCGGCTGTAAGAGAAGTATTATCGTCGCCGGCGCCCGGGGGGCTCCCTACCCCGGGTGACCAGGGAGAACCCGGCAAACCCGTTGTCCATCTGCAACCGGTTTGGACGGGAACAATCGCCACCGCCGAGGAACAGGTGGTAATTATCAGGCACAATGATAAATCTTATATCTTACAGTTGGGAGAAACCTTGCCCGGGACAGATTACCGGTTGGTGGAGATTCGCCAGGACGTAGTGGTCTTAAAGGCGCCCGGCGGGCAATTACGATTGCGCCGGATAGAGGAGGCGAAATAATGACTTGTGGGAAAGGACGATCTCCTTACCAGATGGCTTTAGCCAAAGAAAAGAGAGGGAAAATAAAGGCTTTGGCCCTAGCAGCGTTGGCTTTCGTTTTTCTGTCCTTATCGGCCCAGCCGGTGAGGGTGGAAGCGGAAATTGACACGCAGTTGCTTTCCCAGTTTGACATCTTTGAAGCGGATATCAGAGATGTCTTCCGGAGCTTGGCCGAACTGGGCGATCTTAATGTCTTGTTGGATAAGGATGTTCAGGGACTGGTGACCATCAACCTGAAACACGGCTTGAAGATCGGCGAAGCCATTGAGTTGCTTGCCCGGACTTACGGTTACTCCTACCGGTGGATTGTTCCGCGCCGGACGATTATTATCGGCACGGAAAAGACCTTCACCGACTGGGAAACAAAGGAGACCAGGGTTTACCCGCTAAGTTATGCAGTTTCCAGGGAGATCGTTACCGCCCTTGGTGTTGTCATTCCGCAGGATCGGATCGGGTTGGACGTACGTACAAACCAACTTACGATTAATGCCAATGCTTTGGAGCACCAGAATGTCGAAGAGATTATTGCCCGGCTTGACCGCCGTATGCCACAGATCAGCATTGAAGCGCGGGTGGAGGAGATCAGCCTGACCGCTTCCAAGGACTTAGGAGTTACCTGGGATTTTCCACATTTCTCCATTGATGGAAGCCTGCGTTTTAACTTGCTTACCACTCAAGCCCTGTCCGCGATGGAAGAAAACGGAGTCGCCCGTGTGCTGGCCAACCCCAATATCTCCACCACGGACGGGCAAGAAGGAAAGATCTTTATTGGCGACCGGTTACCGGTTATTACCAGCACAATCAAGGATGGGATGATTGAAGACGAGGTCACATATATTGAGGCCGGAACGCTTTTGACTGTCGAGCCCCAGATCAATGACGAAAGGACCATAACCGTAAAGGTCAGGGCTGAGGTGAGTAATATTGTCGGCTGGCGGATAGGCGCCACCGGTATGGAGGTACCGGTGGTACGGACGAGGGAAGCCAGTTCCGTGGTTCGTCTCCGGGAAGGGCAGACCTTTGTCCTTTCCGGCCTTAACATGCAGCAGGATACAGAGACGATAACGTCCGTTCCTTTCGCTTCCCGGTTGCCTTTCTTTGGACGGCTTTTTCAAAAGCAATCTAAGGAACCGTGGGAAGACACGGAGATCTGTATCTTCCTCACCCCCTATGTTGTCCGCGAGGAAGAGGAGGGGCTCCGGCCGGGGGCCGGGAAAGAACCGGCAGTAAAAGAAGTGGATCTGGAGGTGGTTTGGCCGGACGTCGGTACGAGAGAAGCCGCCCCCATCGAACTGGTTATTGTCCACCCGGAGGATGTCCATCCGGAGGGGAAGGAAACTCCTGATCCCCGGGAAGAAACCGAAACCCGGGAAGTCATCGAGACCCTGGAAATAATTGAAATCCGGGAAGTTACTGAGACCCAGGAAGTCGCCGAAACCCAAGAAGTCCCGGAAACAGTGGGCGAACCGGAAGAAACAGCCTGGCAAGAACTGGGCGGAAGGTATTATGACGAACAGGTCCGTGGTCTGCCCCCGGTGAAAGCAGTGGAAGAGCAAGAAACAATCGAAACAGTGGCCGGACCGGCAAAGGGTTTAACCCTTTCTTATCAAGTTCAGGCCGGCGATACACTGTCGGCGATCGGGAGAAAATACGGGATTACTCCCGGGAGTATCCTGGCGGAAAATAAAGGCGCGGATATACTCTACCCCGGGCAGGAACTGGTTTTGCCCATTCCCGAATCCCATCTTTACCCGTTGAAAGCAGGGGAAACCATATGGCGCCTGGCGAAACGCTACGGGACCACCGTAGAATTGCTGATGGAGATTAACGGCATCACCGATGTTACCGTCTTAAAAACCGGGCGGATGATTATTCTGCCGGGACCGGCGGATCAGATTGTGGATGACCGTTTTTAAAAAGGAGTTCCCAAAGGGTACGGGGAGGCCGGCATTTTTCACACTGGCTGCGCGGTTGTTCTCCCCACCGGAATTCCTTTTCTTCCGCCTCCCGGCAGTACGGTCCCAGGAGTAGTCCGCTGGCACGGCAAATCTGAAGTTTGAGATAACGGTGTTTGGAACAGTAGAGTACCGGGTCATGCCCGACCCGAAAGTACTCTTTTTTTTGTGGACAAGCCGGAGTGGCTAAAAACCCGGTTTCCCGGCAGATTGGGCGGGCGACGATTCCCGGGGGGACCGGGAACCTGGAGCTGGTTTCTCCAGCCAATGCCGTGTTGATAAAATCCACCCAGACCGGGGCCGCCAGTTTCCCACCGCCTCCCGGCAGGGGATGGTTACGGTCATGGCCGATATAGACAACAGCCGCCAGTTGGGGGGTGTAACCGGCGAACCAGGCGTCCCGGTTTTCTTGGGTGGTGCCGGTTTTGCCGGCTGCCGGGTGTTGCAGTTTCCTACCGGCTCCGGCAGCGGTCCCGCCGGGCTTTAAAGTGTCTTGCAGGGCTGAGGTGAGAAGAAAGGCCAGGCGCGGGTCGAGTACCTGCCGTGAATAGGACCGGCGTTGCCAGAGGAGTCTTCCGGACCGGTCGTATACGGCCTTTACCGCCCAGGGTGTAACCGCCCGCCCGCCGTTGGCCAGGGGAAGATAGGCGGTGAGTAACTCCAGCGGGGTGATTTCCGCCGTGCCTAAAGCCAGTGAGATGTGGGAAGGCAGGGGGGAAGAGATCCCAAGCCGGCGGGCCATGGTGATCACAGGCGTCATCTTCAGTTCATGGTGAAGCGAGACCGCAGTGATATTGCAGGATACGGCCAGCGCTTCTCTGAGACTCAGTTCCCGGTGGTGGTACGGTTCGGCGCCGTAGTCTACCGGCTCGTAGATCCCGGTGGGGCTTTCCCAGGTGGACGGCTGGCAAGGCATGTTGGAAGCCAGGGTGTAACCGGCCTCCAGGGCCGCCAGATAAACAAAGGGCTTAAAGGCTGAGCCCGGCTGGCGCCGGGCATGGATTGCCCGGTTAAAGGAGGTTTGGGTATAAGAAGTTCCCCCGGTCAAGGCCTTGATCGCCCCGGTCCTGGGGTTAACCGCGATCAAGGCGCCCTGCGGCTGACCGGCCTTTTGGTAAGGAGCCAAGCCGTTTTTTAGGGCTTTTTCCGCCGCCTGCTGGCACCGGCGGGAAAGGGTGGTTTCAATGGTCAAGCCCATGGTGCTGAGCCGGTCCCGGTCGACCCGGAGGATCCGGGCGGTTTCCTCCAAGGCAAAGTCGAGAAAATACCGGGCTTGCCTGGGTTGGCGCGCCAGACCGGGAAGGCGGAGGCCTTCCTTGAGGATCTCTACCTTTTCCCCGGTCGTCAGGTACCCGGCGGTTTCCATCCGCTGGAGAACCACTTTTATCCTGTCCTCTGCGGCTTGCCGGTGGAGATAAGGAGAGTAGAGGGCCGGTCCTTTGGGGAGTCCGGCCAGGAGGGCCATTTCCGCCCGGTTCAGTTCTGCCAGTTCCCGGCCAAAATAGGTTTGGGCGGCGGTCTTCACCCCGTAGGCGCCGTGACCAAAATAGATCTGGTTGAGGTACATCTCCAGGATCTGCTCTTTAGTGTAGTGTAGTTCCAGGCGGAAGGCATAAATAACCTCTTTCGCCTTGCGCACCATGGATCTTTTGGCATAGAGATAACCGGTCTTTGCCAATTGTTGGGTGATGGTGCTGCCTCCCTGCAGCCCCCGGCGGATAAAGAGATTATGATAGACGGCACGGAAAAAGCTAACTGGGCTAAAACCACTGTGTTCATAAAAACGGTGGTCTTCAACAGCCAGTACCGCCCGGCAGAGAAAATCCGGGATCTCCTGGAGAACCGCCGGCTCCCGGTGCTCCTTGTAGAGGGCGGCGATCACCTCGCCCTGGTCACTTAAGACCCGGGTGGTAAGGGGTTGCTTGGGAGCGCCCGGCGGCAGGCAGAGAAAGACCAGGAGCGCTCCGGCAAGGAGAAAAAAAAGCCGCCAGCAGAAAATCCTGATCCTGTTTCTCATCATCTTATTGCGCCAGGGCTATGGCCTCCACGGGACGGCTCGCGCGCGCGAACCCGCCGGCTGAGGCGTAAACCCGGTAATCCAGATCGGGGAAGAGGTTATCCTTCTCTTCCAGGTTACGCAGGAACTCTTCATTGATGTTTCCGGAGATGATTTCGTCATAGAGGCGCAAAAATCGTCCGATATGGTCTTTCGTCCGCTTCACGGCGTATTGCACCATGGTTCCGGTTTTCATAATAAACGCCCAGTCGCTGCTCTGCGCCAGCAGGACTTCCCGTGCCGCCTGGTTCAACGCCCGGCGGAGATTTCCGGAGGCTTCAGGGAAACTCCGGGCGAGCTCGGTCATGCGGCGGGTGATCTGGTGAAGGTGCCGGTAGATCCAGTCATTGCTCCCTTCCAGCCAGACCTCGTTGAAACCTTTATACCCCCAACTAGAGAGGGAAGGGAGGCTGACCTGGTTCTTTGGGTAAATCTCCAGATAATCACCGGGGGTAATCAGTTTGATCTCCTTCTGGTCATAATAGATCTTCCGGATCAAAAAATCCAGCCACTGCGGTCCCTCAAACCACCAATGGCCAAAGAGCTCCGCATCGTAGGGGGAAACCACAATGGGGCGGCGGTCCAGGATCGAGGCGAGGTATTCGATTTGTTTTGTCCGGTTGAACATGAAGTTCCCCGCGTGGATCGCGGCTTTTTCCCGGGCGTGGGCCGGAATATATGGGTGTTTGTCGTGGGTGGGACCGGTAACCCGGTAATACTTAATCCCCGTATTAATCCGGATCCCACTGGGGTGGATGTACGGGCGGATATAATCGTACTCCAGATCAAACCCGATGTCCCGGTAAAACTCCCGGTAATCATAATCCCCGGGGTACCCTTCCCGGGCGCTCCAGACCTGTTTTGACGATTCCAGATCCCGGCCGAAGGCGGCAACCCCCGAGGGGCAGAAGACCGGGGCAAAAACCCCGTATTTCGGCCGGGGTGAGGCATGGAGAACGCCGTGGGCATCGGTGAAAAAGAACCTTAACCCGTAATCCCGGAGGATCTCGTCGTCCCCGGGGTTATACCCGCACTCCGGCAGCCAGATGCCGCGGGGCGGGCGGCCGAAGAGACGGGTATGATACTCCGTGGCGTAATGGACCTGGGCACGGACTCCTTCCCGGTGGAGCATAAGCGGCAGGTAGCCATGGGTGGCGCCACAGGTGATAATCTCTAAAAAGCCCTCCTCCTGCAGTTTACGGAAGGGGTGAATCAGGTTTTTTTGGCACTTCTCCAGGAAATACCAACGGGAATAAGTAAACATCTCCAGGTACATCCGGGCCAACTCATGAAATTCCGGCAACCAACTGGTGCGGGCCACTTCCTTTTCTGCCAGTTCGATTAGTCTTTCAATATGCCGGAGATAGCGGTCTTGCAATAAGGGATCAGAGAACATCGCCGCCAGCGTCGGGGTAAGGCTGACGGTAATCCGGTATTTGACGCCATCCTCCGCCAGTTTTTCAAAGACCCTGAGCAGAGGGATGTAGGTTTCGGTGATCGCTTCGTAGAGCCAGTCTTCTTCCAAAAACCTTTCGTGCTCCGGGTGGCGGATATATGGAAGATGGGCATGGAGCACCAGAGCCAGATAACCTTTTTCCATAAAAAAACCCCCTTTATTCGCTCGCTTCTACCGGATCATGAAGGGTGTACCTCTCCCCGGATTTGCTGGCCGGTTTCCCGGGTGACCTGAGTGGTAATGGTAATCGTCTCCCCGCCATCCCGGGAGACGGCCGTTACCGGAATAGTCTGTGTCCCGTCGGGCAAGGCCATCCGTACCGTGAAGGTACCGTCGGGACGGAGATTAACCGGGCGTCCTTGTAAGGTAAGGGAAGCATCGGGTTCCGTCGCCCCGTAGACGATCAGCTCCGCATCGAGGACCAGCCAGAAACGGCGTTCCCTGGGCCGGACCCCTACCGGGCTGGAAATACTGCTGACCACACCGGAGCCGGCTTCCCGTTCCAGCCGTTTAATAAGGGACTCAACGAGTTCAACAGAACTTTCACCCCAACCGGCGCCGCTGGCTAAACGGTAAAGACGGCGGAATTTTTCTTCGACAATCATCCACTCTTCATCGATCACCGGGGACACACTGTCGCGCGGGGTGGTGACTTTGTTGGACCGGGCAAGGGTGTGAAATTTTCCGTCCAGAGTATAATAACCCAGATCAACCTGGTATTCCTTGTCCGGTTCGCCGACGTTAATATACCAATTGTTGGCCAAATGATTGATGGAGATATCAAAGAATTCGGGTTCGCCGGTTCCGGGTTGACGCCGGGAAAGGTTGTAGACCCGGAGTGTCAAGGGGACTTTCTCCCACCCCGCAAAGGTCCGGCTGAGTTCAGCTTTGAGTTCCTCCCGGAAGTCCCAGTAAGCATAGATCCAGTAAGGATCCCGGACCAACAAAACAACGGCGGTTTCATTGTAGGAGGGGGGGAGCTCGAAACCGCTTTCTTCCAGCCGTTCCTGCCTGGTAATGGTTTTTGTCTCCATAACGGCAGACAGTGGCGTGGAAGGGTCAGGCGGGGTCGGCGTTGCCGTAGGCGATACCAAGGCCTTTTGGGAAAAATAACGTTTGGTCTCCTCTTCACTATGGAATTTCCCCATTAATTCTTCCCGGGTTATTGTCAACACTTTATCGTGTTCTTTTTCTGCAGAAAAAGGCTGCTCTTTGGGCATTTTTGCCGGTTTTTCCGGGCTCAATGCCACTCCCCCTTCCAATCAAAATCTGACCTGTTTCCGTAATTACCTTTATAATATGGCTCCAAGGATCAGAGAATATACACAACAGAACAGGCGTTGTTTGGCTGTTCTTATCATCCCCTTTCTTTTGGAAAAAAACCCAGAAAGTTTTCGGGGAGGGTGGGCTTTTATTGGCTGGGCGGGTTTTTACCGGCTGGGGACAGGTCGCTGATCGGCCGGCGCGGATCTTTTACCTTTTCCCGGCCGGGGCAGGCCGGAAGGTGGGGATAAAACCGGCTACCGCCGGTAAAAATAGCTTTGGAGGTGAGCGAGGGGATGGATGAATTACAACCCTGGGGAGGTTTTGACGAGTTATTCCCGCTGCCCAGGTTCTTTGCGCGGGGTTTTTGGCAACCGTCGGTGGATTTGGCCGAAAGCGCCGGGGAATTCATTGTCCGGGCCAACCTCCCCGGGATGAAGCCGAAGGATATTGAATTGACGGTGGATGAAAACTCCCTGACACTGCAGGGAGAGATCCAAGAGGAAAAAACTGCGGAAGGCGAGCGGTTTTACCGGAGGGAACGGCGAAGGGGTTCCTTTGTCCGCCGGATTCCCCTGCAGGCCCCGGTCCGGGCCGAGGCCGTAAAAGCCACTTTTAACGACGGCGTATTGGAAGTACGTCTTCCCAAGGTTGAACCGGCCATTCCGCGGGGACGGCGGATTGAGATACAGTAGCCCCCAAAATGGGGGCATACTATTAGTACCGTCGTCGCATTGGTGCGCAGCGTGCATAATACAAATATATATCCATGCAAAAAAAAACCGGAGATTTTCCGGTTTTTTCTTTTCCCGGGAGAGCTCGCCCGGGGGAAGTCCTAGAAAAATTGGGTGGTGTCAGCCAAGATCTTTTTGATCTCCGCGATCGCTTCTTCGGGTTTTCTAACAGAGATCATCAGGCCGGCCTTGCGGTATTCGGAAAAGAGCTCACCCAGGTCAAAATCGAGGAGGATCACGCTCCTGCCGTTTTTTAAAGCCAAAGCGATTTCGGAGATGGTTCCCGTCCGTCCCGGTAAAGCCACCACCACATTGCTGGTGAGGATGTTTATATAGTTCCGGCCATCGCCAAAGCCTGTCAAGACGGGTATGTCGATGTACGGTGAAGCGTCGGCGGCGTTGCGGTCCGGAAGAACCCCAAGGGTCAACCCCCCGCACTCCCGGGCCCCTTTGGCGGAGGCGTCCATAACCCCGACTCCACGACCCCCGTTCAATAGAACCCAGCCTTCTTGGGCAATCAATCTTCCCAGTTCATATGCGAGGCGGCAAACATCTTCGGATGCGCCTTCTCCGCCTCCCATGACACCAACAATCAGCTTTCTCATCCCCATCCCTCCTTTGCTTCCGGCGCTCCTTTCATAATTATATATTGTTCACCGGAGGCCTGGCGCCTCCTTACAAATTCATTAAAAAGCGGTAAAGAAAGATTTTCCTACCGTCAAAGCATTGGGAGACGCGGGAAAACGGCGGATTCCCGGTTTGTAAAATTATTGTTGCACAGGTACAGAAAAAGGTAAACAGGGAGGATTGCGCGGGCAGGTAAAGAAGGAAATTAAGTGCCTCCCTTCTGAAGATTTTTTTACGGAGATATTCTTTCTGGAGGTAATCCCTTCTAAACATAATCCTTTCTGAAGGGTAATCCCTTATTATCACGAATATATAATAAGCAAAGGTTGATTGTTTTCCATACTTAGTTAGGCGGGAGGGATTGTTCGATGGCAAAAGCCCTGATTGTTGTTGATCTCCAGAATGATTTTTGCCCCGGCGGCGCGTTGGGGGTGGCCGGTGGCGACGAGATTATTCCGGTAATCAACAGATTAATAAATTCCTTCGCCGTAGTGGTTTATACGCGGGACCGGCATCCGGAAAACCATGTGAGCTTTGCCGAAAACCCGCAATTCACCGATAAATCCTGGCCCCCGCATTGTGTGGCCGGGACGCCGGGGGCGGATTTCCACCGGGATTTGCTGGTACGCCCGGACGCGATCATTGTTGATAAAGGCACAGACCCGGAGGTGGAAGCCTATAGCGGTTTTCAAGATACGGGGCTGGCGGAGAAGTTGCAAGCGCGGCAAGTGGATACGGTCTATATAACCGGTCTGGCCACCGACTACTGTGTGAAAGCCACGGCCCTGGATGCTTTGAAAGCGGGTTTCCGCACGTTCGTGGTGGCCAATGCCTGCCGGGGCGTGGACTCTCCCCCCGGGACGGTGGAAAAGGCCTTGAACGAGTTGCGCGCGGCCGGAGTGGAGATTGTCACCGATGACGAGATAGGGAGTAGTGCAGAATGACGGAGGCAACAGTCAACTGGCTGCAAAGGAAAGATATGGCCCTGCTCACCGATTTTTATGAGCTGACGATGTTGTACGGGTTCTGGAAAAAAGGCTATGAAAAACGGCAGGCCTGTTTTGAATATTTCTTCCGGGAGCTGCCGCCGCATAATGGTTTTGCCCTGTTTGCCGGTTTAGATCAGGTACTGACCTTTATCAGTAATTTTTCCTTTACTGATGAGGATTTACGTTATCTCCGGCAAGTGGGTTTTCCCGATGAATTCCTGGCCTATCTGCGCTCTTTTCGCCTGGAGGTCGATCTCTGGGCGGCGCCCGAAGGCACGGTGGTCTTTCCCTATGAGCCGTTGGTCCGTGTGGAAGGGCCGTTGGCTTCCACCCAGCTCCTGGAGGCTTTCTTGCTCAACGCCTTAAACTACCCGACTCTGGTGGCGACCAAGGCTGCACGGATCTGTTATGCCGCAGAAGGGGATCCAGTGATCGAGTTCGGCCTGCGTCGGGCACAGGGCCCGGACGGCGGGGTAACCGGCAGCCGGGCGGCATATATCGGCGGTTGTGTGGGAACCTCCAACGCTTTGGCCGCGCGGATCTATGGGATCCCGGTCAAGGGCACCCATGCCCACAGCTGGGTAATGAGTTTTGACAGTGAAGTGGAGGCTTTCCGGGCTTATATAGAGATCTTCCCGGATAACCCCATCTTATTGGTGGATACCTATGACCCGTTAACCAGTGGTATTCCCAATGCCGTAAAGGTTTTTCAGGAGTTCCGGGAGAAAGGGCTGCCGCTGCGGGGGGCGATCCGGCTTGACTCCGGGGACCTCGCCAAGCTTTCGAAGGAAGCGTGGCGCCTTTTCCTGGAGGCGGGGTTTGCCGACCCGGTGATCGTCGCCTCCAACGAACTGGAAGAAGATTTGATCGCCGATTTGAAACGCCAGAAAGCAAAGGTAAATTCCTGGGGCGTGGGGACACATCTGATTACAGCACGGGACCACCCGGCCTTGGGCGGTGTTTTTAAGATCGTTGCCGTCCAGAGCGGGCAGGGGTGGGAACCGAAGATAAAAATCTCCGGTAATATCAGCAAGATCACCGATCCCGGGCGTAAACAGGTGGTCCGCTATTATCTCCCTTCCGGCGCGCCCTTTGCTGATTTGCTGTATTTAGAAGGAGAAGAGATCCAAAGAGAGAAAGTCCGGGGTTTTGACCGGGAAAACCTCTTCAAAGAGGTGAATTTTACTGCCGGACCCGGGAGACCCCTCCTCCAAAAGCTGGTGGAGAAGGGGAAGATCTTGGCCGCACCGGAGAACCTGGAGGCCATCCGGGAGCGGGCCCTTGCCAATATGGCCGCGCTTCCCGGCGAGTACCGGCGGTTACGTTACCCGCAAACCTATAGCGTGTTGTTGTCACCCGGAGCCGCTGCTGTTAAACGGGAACTTTTAACGGAGGCCGGTTTTTTTGGCCGGCGGTAAGGCGGGAAGGAGACGCTCCAGAACGCTCCAGATTATAACAGAAGGAATCTCCCGGCTGATTGCGAATTTCTTGTGAGTACTTGTGAGTAACAGAATGTATCCGGCATGTAACGGAGGTGAAGCCGGTGTCAACTGCTGTCAATGTAAAATCGGCGAAAAGAAGATCCCATATGCAGTTGCCGTTGCTTCCCCTGCGGGGAGTAGTCGTTTTCCCTTCGATGGTGGTACCCCTTGACGTGGGCAGGGATAAGTCGGTTAATGCCCTGGAAGAAGCGATGGTAAAGGATAAGATGATCGTCCTGGCCGCCCAGTACCAGGCCGGGATTGATAATCCTTTGACCGGTGATATTTATCCCTATGGGACCATGGCAGAGGTGAAGCAACTCCTGAAATTACCCGACGGGACCCTCCGGGTATTGGTGGAAGGGCTTTGCCGGGTTGAAATAATAAAATACATCCAGACTGAACCCTATTACCGGGTTTTGGCCGGGAAAATCGAGGAAATGCGGGAAAAAAGCCCGGATGATGAGGCTTTGATGCGAACCGCATTGTTCCATTTCGAAGAGTACGTGAAAAAGGGGAAAAACATCCCCTTGGAAGTACTCTCATCCGTACGCAATATTAAGGAACCCGGGCGGCTGGCTGATATTATCGCCGCCCACCTTAACCTTAAGATCGAGGATAAACAGAAGATCCTCGAAGCCATTTCCCCCGGAGCGCGCCTGGAGAAACTTTGCGCCATAATCATCCGGGAGTTGGAAGTTCTGGAGGTAGAACGGAAGATTCAGCTCCGGGTAAGAAAACAGATGGAAAAGTCGCAAAAAGAGTATTACCTGCGCGAGCAGATCAAAGCCATCCAAAAAGAGCTGGGCGATCAAGACGACCGCCTGGCCGAGATCGACGAATACCAGCGGAAAATAAAAGAACAGAATTTACCGGAGGAGGTAAAGGAAAAGGCCCTCCGGGAAGTAAAACGCCTGGAGAAGATGCCGCCGATGGCTGCCGAGGCGGTGGTGGTCCGGAATTACCTCGACTGGCTGCTGGCGTTGCCCTGGGATTGCCATACCGAAGACCATTTGGACCTGGACGCAGCCCAGAAGATTCTTGACGAGGACCATTACGGCCTGGAGAAGGTAAAAGAGCGGATCCTTGAATACCTGGCCGTTTGCCGGCTGACGAAGAGCCTGAAGGGACCGATCATCTGCCTGATCGGCCCGCCGGGGGTGGGTAAAACCTCACTGGCCCGTTCGGTCGCCAGGGCGCTTAACCGGAAATTTGTCCGCTTTTCTCTTGGCGGGGTCCGGGACGAGGCGGAAATTCGCGGACACCGCCGCACTTATATCGGGGCTATGCCCGGGAAGATTATTCAAATCATGCGCCAGGCCGGTTCCAGAAACCCCGTGGTTCTGCTGGATGAGATCGACAAGATGAGCGTGGATTTCCGGGGAGACCCTTCTTCCGCTCTCTTGGAGGTACTGGACCCTGAGCAGAACTGTAATTTCGGCGATCATTACCTGGAAGTAACCTTCGACCTTTCCCACGTACTTTTTATTACAACAGCCAATACCGCCCATAATATCCCGCCGCCGCTTATGGACCGGATGGAGGTCCTCCATCTTTCAGGGTACACGGAAGAGGAAAAGGTGGAGATCGCCAAGAGACACCTCTTGCCGAAGCAAATAAAAGAGCACGGTTTGAAGGCAGGGGATTTCATCCTCTCCAACGGGTTGTTGCAGGAGATTATCAGGTCCTACACGCGCGAAGCCGGGGTCCGCAACCTCGAACGCGAATTGGCTGCCATTGCCCGGAAGGTGGCGCGGCGCCTGGTAAGCGGCGAAAAACCGCCGGTCCGGATCACCAGGCAAAATCTCCATAAGTACCTGGGGGTTCCCAGGTACCGTCATGGAACCGTAGAAGAGAAAGACCGGGTGGGGGTAGCCACCGGCCTGGCCTGGACAGAGGCGGGCGGGGACCTGCTCCACATCGAAGTCTCGGTGGTTAAAGGGAAGGGCGAGTTGATCCTCACCGGCAAATTAGGCGAGGTTATGCAGGAATCGGCGCAGGCGGCCGTGACCTACCTGCGTTCCCGGCCCCTGGGGATTGCCGAGGATTTTCATAAAAAGAACGACCTCCACATCCATGTCCCCGAGGGCGCGATCCCCAAGGACGGACCATCGGCCGGGATCACCATGGCGGTGGCGGTTGTTTCCGCTTTGACCAATATCCCGGTCCGGAGCGATGTGGCCATGACCGGTGAGATCACCCTTAGAGGCAGGGTGTTGCCCATCGGCGGTCTCAAGGAAAAGATCCTGGCCGCCCACAGGGCGGGGATTAAGAAGGTGATTTTACCGAAGGAAAATACCCGTGACATGGAAGATATCCCCGCCAATATTGCCAGGAAAATTCTTTTTGTTCCTGTGGAAACTATGGATGAGGTACTCCGGGAAGCATTGGTGCGCCCGGTGACCGTAGCACAAAGCGGTGGTTTGGCGCATGGGCAAAATTGAGAATCTGCAGGAAAAATCCGGCCGGATTCTAGAGTTTGACAAGATCCGCAAGCTCCTCGCGGGCTTTACCGCTTCTGAACCCGGTGAAGAGCTGGCCCTTTCCCTATGGCCCTCAACAGTCCCGGAAGAAGTGGCGCGGGCGCAAAAAGAAACCACTGAAGCCAGGGAATTATGGCAGACCAGCCGGATCCCGCTGGACGGGATCTTTGATATCCGGGCGGCGGCAGAAGGAGCCCGGAGAGGAAAGGTGCTATCCCCAGAAGAACTTTTGGCTACCGGCTCCACTCTCCGTGCCGCCAGGCTGCTCCGGGGTGTTCTGGCGGATGAAGCAAAGGAAAAGGCGCCGGTCCTTTCCGCCCTGGCGGCGGGGTTGACAGCCTTCCCCCAGTTGGAAAAGGCTTTGGACCGAGCCATTGGTCCCGACGGCGAGGTCCGGGACGAAGCCAGCCCCACCTTGCGCAGCCTGCGCCGGCAAGCCCGGACGCTTCAGAACAACATCCGAGAGCGGCTCGATGCCCTTACCCGGTCGGGAGAGGCCCAGAAATACCTCCAAGAAACATTGGTCACCATCAGGAACGGCCGGTATGTCCTCCCGGTCAAACAGGAATTCCGGCAGTTTTTTCCCGGTATTGTCCACGACCAGTCCGCCAGCGGCGCCACGCTTTTTATTGAACCCATGGCTGTGGTGGAACTCAATAATAAGCTGCGCCGGGTGGAAGCAGAGACCAAAGAGGAGATCGAAAGGATCCTTGCGGAACTCAGCCAACGGGTCGGGGAAGCGGCCGCCGGGATCCTGGCGAACCAGGAAATTTTAGCCCGCCTGGATCTGGCTTTTGCCAAAGGCCGTTACAGCTTGAGCATCCGGGGAACCGAACCGGTGCTGAATACCAAGGGGTTTATCCGTCTCTTGCGAGCGCGCCATCCATTGCTGGAAGGGGAAGTAGTCCCGATCGACCTTGAATTGGGCGGGGATTTTCACGTTCTGGTCATCACCGGGCCCAATACCGGAGGGAAGACCGTCAGCCTGAAGACCACCGGGCTCCTGGCCTTGATGACCCAGGCCGGTCTGCACATCCCGGCCCGTTCCGGGTCGGAAATGCCGGTTTTCACCGGTATTTACAGTGATATTGGCGACGAACAGAGTATCGAGCAAAATTTGAGCACTTTTTCCTCGCATATGAGCAATATCGTCCCCATTATGGAAGCGGCGCAAGACCAAAACAACTTGGTGCTTCTGGACGAATTGGGCGCCGGCACGGATCCGGCCGAGGGCGCGGCGCTGGCCACAGCGATCCTTAAGACCCTGCACGACCGCGGGGTAAGGACCGTGGCCACCACCCACTACAGTGATCTGAAGATTTTTGCCTACAACACACCGGGGGTGGAGAATGCCTCGGTGGATTTTGACCCCCAGACCTTGCAACCTACTTACCGTCTGCTGACCGGGGTTGCCGGTCAGAGCAACGCCTTTGTTGTCGCTTCCCGCCTGGGGCTGGACAAAACCATCATCGACCAGGCGGAAAGGTTGGTGGCTCCCGGCACCCGGCGCCTGGAGGAGTTAGTTGGACAGATCGCAGGAGAAAAGAGGGAACTGGAGACGGAGCGGGAGAAAGCCACCCGGTTCCGCTTGGCCTTGGAGAAAAAAGAGCAAGAGTATACAGAGAAACTTGCCCGTTTGGAGAAGGGACGGGACAGTCTCCTACGGGAAGCCCGGGAAGAAGCACGGGAGATGATCCGGGAAACCCGGCGGGAGATGGAGAACCTCCTGCGTCGCCTGCGCGAGGCCGCTCCTGAGGAAAAGAGCGATGTGGTCAACGAGGCCCGCCGGCAACTGGCGGAGCGGCTGGCAGAAATACCGGAAGAAACAGGGCTTTTTGCGGAGGGGGGACCCTCCGGGGAAATTTTGCCCGGGAAGACCGTGCGCCTTTCCCATCTTGATCAGGAAGGGGTCGTTTTGGAAGTAAAAAGCGGCCAGGCGCAGGTGCAGGTGGAAGGCGGTCTCCGGGTCTGGGTACCCTGCGCCGGACTGGCGGAGGTTTCCCGGGGTCCGGAACAGCGGGACCGGCGGGAAAGGGGAGGTATTGGGCGGGCGGCGGTCAATAAGAGCAAGACCATCTCACCCCGGCTTGACCTCCGGGGGATGAAAGTTGAAGAAGCGTTGGAAGCGGTCGATAAATATTTGGACGAGGCATTCCTGGCGGGCCTTCCTTCCGCCGTCCTGATTCACGGCAAAGGAACGGGGGCCCTGCGTGGCGCGGTCACCCGGCTTCTCAGCGGGCACCCGCAGGTAAAAAGTTACCGCCTGGGCGGGATTGGCGAAGGCGGGCTTGGCGTAACCGTGGTGGAACTGAAGAAATGAGGCAAAACGGCGCGTTGTTCTCCGGATGATATTTACCCCTTTTTTCGCGGGCGGAATCTCTTCAAAACCCCTGTGCCTTGTAACAGCAGATAAACGCCGGAAAGAACCAAAAGTCCCGGCCCCCCGTAGCGCAAGAGGTAGCCCCAGCCGATCCCAAATTGAACAAGGAGAATAATAACCCCGGTGACCGCCAGAACTGCGCCGAGGGCTTTTACCCCCGCGCTCTGTTTGCCTGCCACCGCCTCCGGGGGAACACCGCCGGTCCTGGTGGACAGGCGCTGCGCACAAGTAATCGCATCGATGATCCCGTAAAACCAGAGGGCAATCAAGATTAAAGCGTTGCTGACCAGCGCGGTAACGGGTCCGGGTTGGAGTGACTGGAAGTTTACCGACTTGCCGGAGAGAAACATGGGCACGGTGGTGAGCAGGGAATAAACCAGGGCGCTGTTGGCGGTGATTGCCATGGCTATCAAAACAACGGCTTTTCCGTAGTCTTCATTATAGAGTTGGCCGATGCCGGGGAAAAGAGCGGAAAGGATCCCTCCGATCACGGGGTTTTTTTTACGGGCTTCAGCCACTTAATGCACTCCTTTCTAATTTTTTCCTGAAAAAAATTGTACCATACAATAAATTATGCCATATATTTTAACATATGCCATATCATATTTCTCCTAACCCCATACTTATTTTGGAACGTGGATATACGCCAAAAGCTGCAGAAAAAACAGACCATTACCGGATTTTATCGCAAGGGTGTTTTTCCATTCACATTGCGAAGGGTGGTGAGGTGATGTTTTTCTTAATGCTCAAAGCATATTTGGTAGGTTCTGTTCCCTTTGCCTATATTT
Source organism: Bacillota bacterium (assembly GCA_012839115.1). Lineage (GTDB taxonomy): Bacteria > Bacillota > UBA4882 > UBA10575 > UBA10575 > JAAYGG01. Next base: position 13,728 of record DUNX01000061.1, on the reverse strand, counting down.
TTGCCTGGCTTGCCAAGAAATTCGATATAAGGAAGATCGGCTCCCAAAATGTGGGGACAACCAACGTCATCAAAGAAGCCGGATGGCTGCCTGGAATTTTAACGGCTCTGGCCGATGGGAGCAAGGGTCTTTTCGCAGTCCTGATTGGCAGTACAACCGGCAACGGGTGGGAGTTGCCCGCATTGCTTATGGCGATCGTTGGGCATAACTGGCCGGTGTGGCTAGGGTTCCATGGCGGGGGAGGGTTGGCCACTTTTATCGGGGGGATGCTCTTCGCCGGCAAGTGGTGGGTTGTCCCGGTATTGCTTGGCCTTTGGGGGGCGGCTTTTTTGCTAATTAGGGAGTACAACCGCAGCGTCCTGGTGGCTTGCTCCCTCTCGCCATTCCTGTTGGGCTGGGTTCATGCCTCCTGGCGGTTTTTCTTCTTCGGACTCGGCGCCGGGTTGGCCTTGGGGTCAAAATGCATCGTCAACCTCTGCCGGGCGGCAAAAGCCCCGGTTTGACACTGTAAGGCCACACGGCATTATCGCGACTCTGGCCAGTTGGCTTCGGGGTTCGGGGGGTGAAAAGGCGTCTTTTAGTATCTTTTGGTAAGATCTGTCCCGGGGTAGTAATGGTCAAGGATCTCCCGGCATGAATATCCGGCGGCGGCCATACCCGCGGCGCCGCTTTGGCACATACCGACCCCGTGTCCCCAACCGCCGCCGGTGAAGATGAAAAATTCCGGAAGGCCGTCCGGGCCCAGCTTCGGCTCGACAACAAAGAGGTTGCTGCGCAATCCTCCCAGGCGGGAACGGATTACATCGCCAATGATGCGGTGTTCGCCTGCGGTCCCCCGGATCCGGACCTCTTTCACCCGGCCGCTGGGACCACGCCCGGCAGTAGTAAGGGAGATGATTTCTCCGATTTCTTTTGCGCCTGCGCGGGCCAGGCGTTCTTCCAGTTCCCGGCGGGGGACCCATAATTGCCAGCGATAGGCGGCCCGGGCCGAATAGGCCGGGTTGGAGCTGTTGGTCAGAGGCCGTTCCTTGAGCCACCTGGCCAAGACTTCAGGGGTCATGTAGGCGGAGATTTCCGGCGGGAGTTCCTTATCCGGAACGGGCCGCAGGTAAGAATGGTCAAAATTCCAAACTTCCCGGCTGCTCTCGGTAAATCCCGCGGAGTTCGCCGAGTAAACAGCGGTAACCGGCCGGTCGTTATAAGTAAGGATTAGCCCGCGGGTGGCATCCACTGCCGCCCGGGTAGAGGCGTCCTCGCTCCTGATCCCCGGATAATAGGCGGAGAGGACCGAGGACAACAAGTCGAAACCGCGGCTCTCATAACGGCCCAGATTGGTAATGGTATAGGTCCGGGCGGCTACAGCCTGGGCTTCCAGGGCAGCAGGCGGCCAGGTACAGGGCATCTCCGCCGGGACCACCGAGTACAGGTACTCTTCAATATTCAGCCGGTTGACAACGGTCAGCCCGTCCGGGCGGGGCAAGAACTCCATTTGCCCGCGGTACATCCGGTCTTCCCGGCCGGCCCAGTAGTAACCCTCACCGAAGTTGAGGTTGAAAAGGGCGGTCGTAGCCCCGGGGTTTTCGTAGGAAAGCACCAGGGGGCGGTTGGATTTGCTTTTATAGAACAGCGACCCGTCTGCGGCCTTTCTTACCTCAATGCCACCGGAGACCCGGCGGAAAACCAAAACCGTCTGGGGGGGACCACTGTTCTTACTGCGCTTGCGCGCGCCCGATTCCGAGAGGTAAAACTCGGCCCCGGTTTTTACATAGACTTCCTGGATCTTTTCGGCCAGCCCGATCCGGACCTCCGGGTTCCCCTCCCGGCCGGCGGCAGGCTGGACTTGCGGAAGAACCGTGGTATCCAGGCGTTGTCGTTCTTCCCTGCGGTCTTTCTCCACCAGTTGCGGGTGGGCGGCTTCAAAGTCTTCGCGTTCTTTTTTGATCACCTGGTTCCAGGGGAGGCTTGTCTCCGCTCGCCGCAGCAGGTTATAGGCGGACCCGTACTCTGCCAACTCAGAATAAACAGCGGCCAACGGGTAAAAAACAGCGGTCATATTCGGTTCCTGCTTCAATGCCTTTAGAAAATGGTCCCGGGCTTTTCCATAGTTGCCGCGGGTAAAATAAAGTTCACCCAGGAGATAATGGGTATTGGGCTGATAGGATTGTAAAGCCAAGGATTTTTCCAGGCTTTCGATGGCGGCTGTCTCTTGTTCCAGGTCTTTAAAGATGAGACCCTGCCAGTAACAGGTTTCGGCGGTTTCCGGCAATAAGCAGGTGTTTTCCAGAGCCAATCCGGGTTTGCCAGCCAGGTAGGAAGTGATGGCAAGCTCCAGCCGGTAAGCGGCTTCTTCCGGGTACTCTTCAACCAGGATGGCCAGGTGTTTTAAAGCTTCAGGCATTTCTCCGTTTTCCCTGAGCAACCGGATAAGATCCATACGGATCTCCGCAGAGGAGGGGTAGCGGTCCAGGAGCCGGTTGTACTCGGCAATGGCGGCCTCCAGCTCTCCCTGGTAATAGAGGGTAACGGCAGCGGCGATTTCATCCGTTGCCGGTTCCTTCGCTTCACCGGTCAACCTTGGCTCCCTGATTCCCGGGAAGAAGAGAAGAATCAGGAAAAAAAAGAAGAAGCCGAAAAAAACAGTTTTTTTCTTTGCCAATCTCATAAGAAGACTCCTCCAGAAAAATATGGAAAACCCCTATTAAAATCCTAGATCTGTGATAATTTTATTCTATTAGTATTTATTCGGGAAGTCAATTGATAACTTCTGGTATTAGGGGAGAGAAGAATAAAAAAACGCCATCCCTGTGGCGGGGATGGCGGGGGATTGAAACGGGGCATCCCGGTTTATCCCGCGCGCTCGTGCCGGAGGGCGCCGGCAGCCCGATTGTTACCGAAGAACAACCCGGTTCATCGTAGCGCGCGCCGGAGGAAGCTACGGGGTTTCTAAAGGTCTTTGCGGTAAATCCGGTATATGCGGTAGAGTTGGCCACCAACGCGCTCAACATTGCGAATGGATTCTTTGTTCATCTCGGCAATGGTCGACCCTTCCCCGGAGGTATAGCCTTTTCTGGCGGCTTCAAGCATTAGTTGGTGATAAATCGCGCTGTTCACCGCTTTGTTGCGGAATTTGGGGACTACAAACTGCATAAAAATCCGGATGCCGGTAATCTTCTTCCGGTACCAGAGGAATTTGGCAAAACCGAAAGGAAACAAGCGCCCGTTCAGCTTCTGCAGCACCTGGTTATAGTCGGGCAAAGCGACTACAAAACCGATGGGTTCATCACCGCTACGGGCGATGTAAACCAGGTCTTCGTCCATGAAACGGATGAGGGCCCGCATCTCTTTAAAGATCTCCTCAAGGGCGGGCGGAGTCAGGTGCTCCCAGGTTGCCGGCATTGCCAGGTCAAGGATTTTTTTGATATCTTCCGCTTCCCGGGGAAGGTTTTTCCGGTCAAAGCGGTCGATCCGGAAATTATACCTTTTCATGGCGTAGGCCACCACCCGGCCGTATCTTTCGACATCCATCTCCGCCCCCTCCAGGTGATAGGCGAAAAGGTCCATTTGTTTTTCGAAACCGAACTCATGGAAAAATTCCTGGTAGTAAGGGGGATTATAGGAGTTCATCAAGACCGGCGGGCCGTCAAAGCCTTTGATCAGGACCCCCCTGCTGTCATCGCCATTTGTCGGTGAAACCGGGCCGACCATTACGGAGATACCCCTTTTCTTCAACCAGCCGGCCGCAGCCTGAAACAGGGCGAAGGCCGCCTCTTTATTGTTAACGGATTCAAAGAGGCTGATGTAACCCTCGTTTTTCTTTTTTTCCCGGTTGAGCTTCTCGTTAATCCCGACCATAACCCGGCCGGCAATTTTTCTGCCGCTTCCGCTTTCTTCATAGGCAAGGAAGAAGGTGTGAGGCCCGTTGGCCAAAAGGGGGTTATTCTCTCCCAGCAGGGTCCGGGTCAATTGCCCGCGGAGCGGGGGAACCCAATAAGGGTCGTTCCGGTAAATCTCCCATGGGAAGTCAACAAACTCCTTCAAAGCCTTCTTTTTTCTTTCGATCTCTTGTACGTGTATCATTTTCCCTCCAGTGTTGTAAAAAATTTTTCCACGCCAGCCGGTTCTTCCTGTTAGTGCGCGACACGATTGTGTATATTTGCGCGCACTTGCCCGCCTGCGCCAGGCTGTGGCCGGGTCCAGCGGCGGGGAGTGTTTTTTTATTGTCCTTAAAACCCTATAGCAAAGCCCGTAATAGCCAGGCAACGGCGAACCCCAGGTAATTACCGATGGCGTATCCGGCAAGGCCGCAGGTCAGACCGGATACTATTACTTCGCGGTTTTTTATCCCTTCCGCAACCGGAACGATAAATGCGGGTCCAAAAATACCCGCTGTCGAGGTGATGATCGTGGTATCCGTATCAATCTGGAACACCTTGGCCAGCAGTACGTGAAGAAGCACTGCCACGACCAAGGTAAAGACGGTATAGAGAAACACCACCGAACTGGAGGAGAATAACTTCGCGATATCGGCATTTACCCCAATGGCCAGCGAAAAGACAAGGATCAGATAATGGCCGGTCTCATAAGTTCCCGGGGTGCTTCGAATTTTTTTATTGAAGGAGGCAGCAATCCCCAGGGTGGTAATGATCAACATGAGAATGCTGATTTCGAGTTTTCCTGTAATTAGGAGCGAAATACCGGCGCTGATCCCCACGATGGCCACGGAGAGGAGGAAGAGGCCTGCCAAACCAAAGAAGCGCACCGGCGCCGGGTTTTCTCCGGCGGCTGCGGCCTGGGCCTCGGCTTGTACAGCCCCTTCTTCCTTCTTAAATGGCGGAAGAATTTTACCCCAAAGCCACCTTGCCACGGAGATGAGAAAGAGAAAATACAGCCCGCCGGTAACGACATCGGCGGTATTAATCAGTACCAGGGTTTCCTCGGAGACTTTAAGGCCCACCCCGACCGCCATTAAATTGGGGGTACCGCCGGTATAAACCCCCACCAGCATCCCGGATAATTGCCAAAATTCTTCCGTGTATGGAGAAAAGATAATTGCAGCCAGGACGGCACTGGTAATAGCACTTATTACAACCAGAAGAAACGAGATGCTGGTCTTCTTTGCCAGTTGAACCCATTTCTTGAGGTCGGTGGAGTAAAGGATCAGGGGAATGGCCAAAGGGACGGCCAGTTCACAAAGGGTCATGGCCAAATCTTTGTCTATGGGGATAAACGAGAGATTACCAATGATAATGCCAGTAAGATAACACAGGAGAATGGGACTGAGCAAACTGGTTTTCTTTGAGACCTTGGTCAACTTCAAAATCAAATAAGGAGCAACGAGGAAAAAAATAACCTGTATGATTTGTTGCAAGATATCACTCTTTTCCTGGCAGCCACCCGGCGCCACTGCTAGAGCGCCGCATAACTACGGTCTTTTTGTCACATTTTATTTTATATCAAATGCTCTCTTCTGGCAAGGGCATGAAGGGTTTTCTTTGCTATCGCTATCTGCCGTTTTTTTCTCCTTGAAAAAAGCGGTTTCCGGCAGATCACGCGTATGCGGCGCATTTGTGTTCATACAAATTAGTTGCCTGGCCGGCGCGGGGGAAAGGCGCCGGAAAACCCGGGGGGCAAATATGGAACAAAGCATCTGGACGGGAGTTGCGGCTTTAAAGGCATCCGGACGGCGCGCCACGTGGGAAGGCGCGGCTCAAAAAAATACCTCAATCCAGCTATAAATTAAAAGATTGCCGGCAGGTATTTGCAGGGAAAAGACTAATTATTTATATAAACAAAACGCCTGATTTCGCCGGGGAGGAAACAAGAGATGGCAAGAAGGATCCGTTTTCTACATGCTGCCGATCCCCATCTGGGCAGCCTGTTACATACAGGGGAGAAGCTCCCGGCCAGCCTGGAGGAACTGGCCGGGAAGGCGACAATGACCGCGTTTTCCCGGATTTGTGCAGCGGCGGTGGCCAACCGGGTGGATTTTTTACTTTTAGCCGGGGACCTCTACGAGCGGGAGGCCCGCTCGATCCGGGCGGCCCGGTTTTTGGCGGAAAAATGCCGGGAATTGGATGAAGAGGGGATTCCGGTCTTTATTATTGCCGGTAACCACGACCCCCGGCGGGAAGAGGGCGAGTTTTTTGACCTCCCCGGCAATGTCCGGGTCTTCAGTGCCGACGAGGCGGAATGCCGGGAGGTAAAGGACAGGAAGGGAAAACTGGTCGCCCGGGTTGTTGGGCAATCCTACCGCAGCCGTTCCGAATCCCGGAAGATGCACGAAGCATATACCGTTCCCGATCAGGAAGTTTGTAATATTGCGCTCCTTCATACCCAATTGGAACCGGGAAACACCAATTATGTACCTTGCAGCTTGCCGGAACTCACCTCCAGGGATGATTTTCACTATTGGGCGCTGGGCCATATCCACCGGTGCCGGGTGTTGAGCCGGGACGTGCCTGCCGTGGCCTATCCGGGGATCCCCCAGGGCCGTGATTTTGGGGAGACGGGACCGGGCGGCTGCCTGTTGGTGGAGATGGCGCCCGGGGAACCGGCGGATTTTTCCTATCTCCCTGTTGCCCCGGTGGTTTGGCAGCGGGTGGAATTTTCGCTTACCGGCAACCCGGACCTGAAAAATTTGACGGATCTTGAGAACCGGCTGGTGGAAAAGGCCGGCGAGCTTGCGGCAACCCCGCTGGAAATCCCGGAGGGCTTGCCGGCGGCTACCGGGGCCTGGCAACCGGACGGCTACATTCTCCAGTGGGTTATTACCGGCCGCGGCGAGTTGCATAACCTCTGGGCGGGCCAGGAAGAGGAGGCCGCTGCGGAACTGGTCGCAGCCCTCCGCCGGAAGCTGGAAGGCCGGGAGCCGTTTCTCTGGACGGATGCGGTGGTAATCCGGACCGCCCGGCCGTTGCCGCGGATTGACGAATTACTAGCGAAAAACCCGGTTTTTCGCGAATTGGCCGAAGTCGCCGCTTACTTCCAGGACCCGGCCCACCGCGAGGAACTCCTCGCGAACCTGGGGCGGATTTGGGACCCGGCGCCCGACCACGAAAACCTGGCGGAAGACCGTTTTTCCTTGGATGAAGAGACTTTGGCGGCGATTATTGACCGCGCCCGGGAGTTGATTCTAGAAAGACTGGTGGCATGGGGGGAGAAACAGTGAAGCTCAAACGCCTCTATATTAAGGATTTCGGCATCTTTTCCCACCAGGAACTGGGACCGCTGGCGCCGGGCCTGATCCTGATTGGCGGCCGGAACCGGGCGGGCAAAAGCACCTTCCTGCAGATCCTGCGCTACCTTGGCTTTGGTTTTCCCCGCAGCGCCTCGCTGCCGCCGGCGCGGGAGAAACACGAAGTAGAAGGGGAAATGACTTTAGAGACCGGCGAGGACTGCCATTTTCGCTTGCAGGGAAGTAGTGAACCGGTGGTCTCTTATCTCAGTGGCGACCGTTCAAGACCCCTTAGCATGCAGCAGATTTACGGCGATCTTGACCCCTTTACTTACCACCAAGTATTCACCGTGAGCCTTGACGAACTGCAGCGGTTACCGGGGGAGACCGCCCGGAGCGAAGAAGAAAGGTTACAGGCGGTACTCCTGGGGGCCGGTTTTGCCGAGATCGCCCGTTTGCCGCAATTGGAAGATGAATACAGGAAACAGGCGGCGGAGATCGGCGGTAAATACGGGAAACCCGGCGTCCAACGTTTTAAAGAGTATTTCCAGGCCATCCGGGGCGGGATGGAAGAGCGGGACCGCGCGTTAAAGCAGGTCGACGAGTACCAGCGGAAGAAAGAAGAAAAACGGGAATGCACAGAGAAGATTGGGGACTGTAGTAAAGAACTGGCTGTTCTCAAGAGAAAGATCGACCGGCTGGACCTGTTGAAGAGTAATTACGAAGGTTACCAGCGCTTTTCCCAGCTGGGGTTACACCTGGCCGGCGCGGAAGCGGATCTCCTTCTCAACAGTTTTCCCGCAGAACGTTTGCAAAAAGTCGAGCGGTTGCGGGAACGTTATGAAGAAGCCCTTACCGAATACGGGGAAAACCGCGACCGGTTTGAACAGGCAATTTCCAACGGGGACCCGGCTGCGGCCGGCGAAGTACTGCTGCGGGAGAAGGAAGAATTGCGCCGCTTGGGCCTCCACCTCTCCGGTTTGCGGGAGAAGATCCGGGTTTACCGGGAACAGCAAGGCGAATGGGAAGAGGAAGAAAGAGAGCTTAGAGGCGAGATGAACCAGGTAAATGAAGCCTGGCAGGGAGATTTCGAACGGATTTTGGCGCTCAGAACCGACAGCCTGGAAGAGGCTGAACTGAATTGGCGGCTCGAAGCCTACCGCAAAGCACAGCAGGAGTTGGAGAACTGTGAAAGAGACATTGCCGGACAGAAAGGCGTCATCACTCGCTTGACCGAATTGGCCGGGGGAAGGAAGGGGGCGCCTGCGGGCGGGCTGGCGGCCTTAAACCGTAATTTGGCCCTGACCATACTTTTTATCCTGTTGGGAACCGGGTTGAGCCTTTTCCACCGGTTATTGGGGATCGGCGTCATTGCCACCGGGCTCGTTTTGATGACCTTTCTCATGCTGAAAGACCTTTTCCGCCGTAAGGAAGAGGAACTCTACTCCAGGCAGTTGCTGGAGGAGAGAAAACGGCATCTGGCAATGGAAGAAAAAAAAGCGGCGTTAAAGAAAGAGCTTTTGCCACTGGCAACGGAGGTTAATAAATACCGGCAACTCCTGGGTTTGCCGGAAGAGGCCCCTCCGGGGGTTATCAGCGACTATTTCCGGAGGGTTCAGGAGTTAAAAAAGGCTATCGGCAAGTGGCGGGCGACCGGAGAACGCTTGGCGGAAACCCATCGCCAAGTCGAAACAGAACTGGAAGAGTTGCGCGCCCTTGCTTCCCGGCTTGCCCCGGTATTTCCCGCTTTTACCGGTGATGATGAGCTTTTTGCCGGACTGGAGCAGAGCCTGTACCTGCTGGAACTTGCGGAGAAACTGGCGGCGGGCGAAAGAAAAATAAAGGGGATTGAGGACGAACTCCGCCCGCTGCTGGCATGGGGCGCCTATGCAGAGGCCGGGGACTTGCAGATCCCGGAAGCCCTCGCAGAATTCCGCCGGCAGGGAGAAAGATATGAAGAGTTGGCCGGGTACCGGAACGAGCATGAATTGATAAAAAAGCAGATTTTACAGTCCTTAAGGACCGACCGGGCCCGGAAGGCCTGGCAGGAACCGGCCGGAACGGCGATCACCGGTGACGATGCCAGTGACAATACTGGCGCCGATGCCGGCGATGGCGATGATGAACTTTTTGCCGCTTTCACCCGTTTGGCACAAGAATACACCTCTCTCCAGGAATTGGAGAGGGAATATAAACGGGCGCAAGCTGTCGCGGTAGAGTTGGAAAAACGTTGGGAAGAACTGAAAGAGGAAGAGAGAAAACTCCAGGCCGAACTGGAAACCCTGGCCACCACCGAACGGCTGGAAAAGGCCCAGCAGCAGATTGATCAGGCCAGAGCGGGGATGCGGCCCCTGGCGGAGAAGTATGCGGTTTACAGCGCAGCCGCGTTTTTCCTCGCAAAGATGCGGGAGAACTTCCTGGAGCGGGCCCGGGACACCCTGCTGAAAGAGGCTGGAAAGATCTTCACCCGTTTGACCGCCGGCCGCTACCAGCAGGTATTGCCTGGCGATGACCTGAGAAAGGTGGACTTTAAAGCCGTTATGGACAACGGGAACCTGGCGGAAACCACGGCCGTCTTGAGCCGGGCCACCCAGGAGCAGCTCTTTCTGGCCGTCCGTTTGAGCAGGATCAAGGAGATACAGGTCCCTCTCCCGGTGATCCTCGATGATTCGCTGGTTAATTTCGACCGCCGCCATCTGGAACGGTCAGTAGAGCTCTTGAAAGAATTGGCCGGGACCCACCAAATCTTTGTTCTTACCTGCCATCCGCACCTGGTCGAAGCGGTGCAGGCGGCGATTTCCCCGGGCCAGTACTGGCGGCTTGAAGAAGGAAAATTCAGCCCGGTCGAGGCAGGTGATTTAGTCAAATATCTGCGGGAGTGACAGGGTTGTTGACACCCATCCGGGCAAGTGCGCGCCAAACTTAGCCTCTTGTTGATGGGCAGGAAAAAACCCAACAACTCCGCCTGTAGGGGAAGAGGTGAAGAAGCATGAAGCTGGGAATTGTCGGTCTGCCCAATGTGGGGAAGAGTACACTCTTTAACGCCCTGACCAACGCCGGGGCTGACTGTGCCAATTATCCTTTCTGCACGGTAGAGCCGAATACCGGGATCGCCGTTCTTCCAGACCTGCGCCTTGAGCGCCTGGCGGCTTTCTCTAATCCGAAAAAGGTCACCCCTGCGGTGGTCGAAGTCGTCGACATCGCCGGCCTTGTGAAAGGCGCCAGCCAGGGCGAGGGTTTGGGCAACCGGTTTTTGGCCCATATCCGGGAGGTGGATGCGGTTCTCCACGTGGTCCGGTGTTTTGTGGATGACCGGGTTGCCCATGTCCATGCCCGGCCGGACCCGGTGGCCGACATCGAAGTCGTCAACCTGGAATTGCTCTTGGCCGATTTGGAAACCGTTGAAAAGAGAATTGAGAAGACCAGCCGGCTCTTGAAGACCGGTGACCGCAAATACCGGTTTGAACTGGAGGTCTACGAGAAGGTCAAGGCCTCCTTGGAACAGGGTACGCCCGCCCGGGCACTTTCGCTCCGGGAGGACGAAGCAGAAATTGTCCGGGGGCTATTTCTGCTTTCCGCCAAACCCGTACTCTATGTGGCCAATACCGGAGAAGAGAACCCGGCTGGCGGGCCGCTCTTTGCCGGGGTACAGGCTTATGCCGCAAAAGAAGGGGCGGAGGTTATTCCCGTCTGCGCCGGCCTGGAGACGGAATTAACCGGCATGGATCCGGAAGAGCACGCTTATTTTCTCCAGGAGATGGGCCTGGCGGAACGGGGCGTAGAGAAACTGATTAAAGCCGGTTACAAACTCCTGGATTTGCTCAGCTTCTTCACGGTTGACCTAACCCGGCAGGAGCCTGAGGAACTGCGGGCTTGGTCAGTGAAGAAAGGGACCAAGGCAGTGGAAGCCGCCGGGAAGGTTCATACCGATTTTGCCCGTGGGTTTATCAAAGCGGAAATAATCGGGGTGGAAGAATTGCTGGCTTACAGTTCTTATGCGGCCGCCCGCGAAAAAGGCCTCATCCGGATCGAGGGGCGGGATTACCCCATTGCAGACGGGGATGTGGTCCTTTTCCGGTATAATCTCTAGTTTTTCATCCAGCATCGGCTTGCATTAAGTTTAAGAACTGACATTTTACCAGAATAGGTTCAACATGACATGATCATAGAATAACTACAAAAATAAAAAAAGATCTTGACAGATGATGGAAGGGGAAATATAATATACTATATCGTTGATTAAATAGTCAATCAATAATATTGGGGAGAGAAAATAATAAATATCTCCAGGAGTTTTTTTATTCCGTTTTGGAACTGTGTCAAGGGATAAAAGTATAGAATACGCGTAACGCGCGGGCAAAGGAGATGGTCTCTTTGGTGGATAAAAAACTTCGCCTTGCCGGTTTGTTTCTCTTGTTGTTGCTGCCGGCCGTTGCCGCTGCCGGCGTTGGTTTTCGTCAAACCCTCCCGGCGGAAACCACTTTGCTTTACCGGTCACACCCGGGAACCGGGGGGGAGAGTTCTTTATTTGTCGAGGCCTTGAAAAAAGGGGAATATAAGGGTATTGATGCTTATATCGTAAATGTCGAGTGGGAGGACGGCGCCCGGTCGGTGGGGGTCATCTCTTTTCCGGGCGGACGCCCGCTCCTGATCCAGGATTACGGGAAGAACGGGAAAAAAACGAAAGAGGCTGAATACATAGACGGCAAAGTCCACTTCACCTTCCCGGAGAAGGAAAAAACCGTCAACCTCAGCGGTGAGAATTATTATGACCTTAGTACCCTGGCTCTGGTCTTTCGCACCTTTCCTTTTGGCCAAGGGGAAAAGGTGGATTTCCAGGTGGTCATGGACGGCGCCCGGGGGAGTCCCCTCGGCACCTTCAACATGTACGTGCAGGAAACCGGCAGGGAGCAGGTGACGGTTCCAGCCGGTGTGTACGACTGTTACAAATTGGAGATGGGCGTCGGGGGATTTGCCGGCGTCTTTGCCCGCGGCTATAGGTATTATTTCTGGTATACAGCGCAGGAACCCCATTTTCTCGTGCGTTATGAAGAAAAGAAAGAACGCGGGATAACAGAGTTGGTGGCGACCGGCGGCTGGGAGGCTTTACCCCGGCCTTGACCGGAGGGATAAGGAAGTGACTTCTAATGCGTTTCTTGCTGGGAACGGCCGTTGCCAATCTGCGGCGGCAGAAGCGAAGGAATTTTCTCACAGGAATAATGATTTTCCTCGGGGTCTTCAATATGGTCCTGGTTTTTTCCTATGCACAGAGTGTTGAACGGGCTTTAACCAACGGCGCAGTGCGAGGCTTTACCGGTCATCTGCAGATCCGGCCGTATTCCGAGAAGAAGATTGAGGTTATGTATTTGGAAACCGACGGGAATTTTCTCACCGCCACCGGCCAGTTGCAGGAGCTTTTACATAAACATCCGGCTACGGCAGAGGTAACCCCGCGCCTGACTTTCTGGGGGATCCTGGCCGGGGAGGAGACGGAGACCGGGGTGGCGGTAGCGGCTATTGATCCGGCAACGGACCCCCTGGTCTTTCCCGGATTAAAGGTGACCGGCGGGAGTTATCTCACCCGTCCGGACGGGCTGCTCCTGGGTGAAAGCACCGCCCGCACCCTGGGGGTAAAACCCGGTGACGAGCTGTTGTTGCTGACCCAGACCCCCGATGAGTACCTGAACGGCATCAACCTGGTGGTCGAAGGGTTGGTGAAAGCGGAAGGAATCTCCGTTTTCATTGATTATTTTGCCTATATGGATATTGCCGCCGCCCGGGACCTGCTCTACCTTTCAGAGGACAGCTCGTCTTTTCTTGCGGTTTCCCTGGCGCCGGGGGTGAAGGAAAAGGCGGTTACCGAGGCCTACCGGTCATTAACAGCAGGCGAAGGGTGGTTGCTGCGGGTTGATCCCTGGCGCGAAGTGGCCGGGATCTTTAGCGGCATCATCATGGCTGCGAAATTTTTGCCCGGGATCGGGTTGGGTGTGACTCTACTGGTCATCGCAGCCGGGATCGCCAATGCCCTCCTCATCTCTTTGCTGGAACGGACGAAGGAGATCGGGACTTTGCTGGCAATAGGAACGAAAAAACGTGAGGTGTTGGGGCTTATTCTCCTGGAGACAGGGGTTCTAAGCGGGATCGCCGCCGGGCTAGGCGTTTTTACCGGAGGAGTGGTTGTTTTTTGGTTGAGCAAGGTTGGCGTGCCGGCCCCGGTGGAGGCGATGGAGTTTGTTTTTGGCGGGCCCCGGCTTTATTTTGCCTTTAGCCTCCCGGTCCTGGCCGTCTCTTTTGCCGCCATCGTTCTTTTCAGCCTGGCGGTGGCGGTCTTCCCGGCACGGCGGGCGGCGGCATTAACACCGGTGGAGGCTTTGCGGGAAGAGTAAAGAGCAATGGGTAACGAGTGGTATGGGAGAAAGGCTGATGGTATTTTGCCGGATTGCCGGCAGACGCGGCGTGATCAGTTGCGCATGACGTCGTTGCTCGGTCCGGGCGGTGCTCGATATACCCAAGTATTATCTGCGCTCCGTCCTCCCTCGCGCCTAGTCCTGCTT
>DUNX01000060.1 GCA_012839115.1 Bacillota bacterium | reverse complement strand
CCAGCAAGATCTTGATCCTGGAAAAAGGGAAAAAGTTGGCCGAGCGCCACTGCCCTTCTAAAGAACAGGGAACCGCCTGTCTGGGTTGTCAACCCTGTTCTGTTGTTTGCGGGTGGGGCGGGGCCGGGGCCTTTAGCGACGGGAAACTTACTCTCTCCGGAGAGGTTGGTGGCTTTCTCGACGAATACATGACCAAGGAGGAATTATCCAAACTCATCCGGTACGTGGATGATATCTATCTGCGTTTCGGCGCTCCGGTGCAGATCTACGGGGAAGATGAGGAAACGATCACCCGGATTGAAAAGAAGGCTGTCCTTGCGGATCTTCGTTTTATTCCTTCCCGCCTTCGACATCTGGGTTCCGGGCGCACCCTCGACGTTTTGCAGGCGATGGAAGATTATTTGACCGGGCAAGGGGTGGAGATCCATACCGGGGAGACCTGCGCAGAGTTGCTGGTGGAAAACGGCCGGGTGGCCGGAGTCCGGACCGGCAACGGGCGGGAGATCCCGGCAAGCTTTGTTATTCTGGCTCCGGGGCGGCAGGGGGCGGAATGGCTGGCCCGTGAAGCGGCCCGTTTGGGGTTACGAACCCGGGTAAACCCGGTGGATATCGGGGTCCGGGTGGAACTGCCGGCAGAGGTAATGGCCGGGTTAACCTCTGTACTTTACGAAGGGAAATTCGTCTTTTATTCCCGCTTTTTTGAGGACCGGGTCCGGACCTTTTGCATGTGTCCCCACGGCGAGGTAGTTATGGAGAATAACGGCGGGTTGATTACGGTGAACGGCCACAGCCATGCCCATAAAAAGACAGCCAATACCAATTTTGCCCTTTTGGTGAGTAAGAACTTTACGGATCCTTTTAAAGAACCCATCAAATACGGGCGGTATATTGCCGGCCTGGCCAATCTTTTGGGCGGGGGGGTACTCCTCCAGCGCCTGGGAGACCTGCAGGCCGGGCGCAGGTCGACTCCAGAGAGAATCAGTAAGGGTCTGGTCAACCCCACTCTAAAGGAGGCCACCCCCGGTGATCTGAGTTTGGTCCTGCCCTACCGCCACCTCCGGGCGGTCCTGGAGATGCTGGAAGCCCTGGACAACATCGCCCCGGGCGTGAACTCCCGGAATACCCTGCTTTACGGGGTAGAGGTAAAATTCTACTCCTCCCGCCTGGAGCTCAGCAATAACCTGGAGACGGAGATTAAAAACCTTTTTGCCGCCGGCGACGGGGCCGGTGTCACCAGAGGTTTGATGCAGGCTTCGGTCTCGGGCGTGGTCGCGGGGAGAGAGATCAAGAAGCGGCTTTGAGCCTTTATTTGCTTTCATTTCATGAACTTATCAAAAAAGGCGTAAATGACGTCCGTGGGCCTGGGGACGGGAACGTCGTTTAAGACCAGGGAACCGTAAACAGTCACCAGTAACCAGATGAAGCCGAATACCAGCAACGTACGGCGTTGTTGCTCCCGGAGCAACCGGGGAACCTGGTAGAGAGCGATTAGAATCATAACCAGCCACAGTCCGACCAAGATTCTTTCTCCTTTTCGTGCGCGGGCGAGTCCAATGCGGGCATGCCCGCGTGCTTATTTCTACGCGCTTGTTTTTACGCAGGACCCCGCGCCCGGGTTAATTGGTGTGATAGGGTTTCTGGTGTTACCTCTTGGAAGGAGAGGTGTGGATCAGCCCCGAACGCTTGATGGGGGCTTCGACCAGAAACTCCACAGATAACCGGGAAAAAGCCTCTTCCCACCGGCCCGCCAGATTTTCCTCCCACAGGCGGGGGTATTTACAGTAGATAGCATTGCCAAAGCCGAAGATATCGGCTTTCAGTTCTTTGGCGCGGGTCAGCGAGCGTTCACATTCGCGGCGGATTGCTTCGGCAAAGCGTTTTTCCAGGTCTTGGTCAAGACTCTTGTCCAGACGGAGAGCTTCCGCAGGGGATACCACGAGGTCTTGGAGACGACCCTCGGCTGTAATATCAACGGTTATCGTCACCTCCCCGCCGTTGATTCTTGGTTTGATTTTTGACCATATCTTGATAATTTCAATGGCGGCCAAGCCATTTTTTCCGGGCAGTTCTATTACGATCACACCTCTTTGCAAGGTGTTTCTGACCCAGTTTTGTCCCCTGGTTTCATGACCGTCCATCCAGCCGACCATTTTATCTCCGCGGAAAACGGCCGCCCCGATGGCCTCAGCCGGAGGCCCCGGCGGAGTTTGCCCCTGTTGGTTTCTTCTGACTTGCTGGTTTCCGCCTCGTTGCTCTTTCCCTTGTTGCCCTTTACCCTGTTGGCCTTGTTGATCTTCGCCTTGCGGTTCGCCGCCGACTTTCTGGGGAAGGGCTTTGATCCGGGCCAGGATCATCTCCTCGCCGGGCCTGGTGAATTCGATGAGCTTCTTCAACAACTGGGAATCGGGGATGATGGACCGTTCGATGCCAGTAATGCGGAGCAGGCGATCGACGGCGGTCGAGGGTAAGAACTCCAAAGGGAATTCGGTGCGCAGGAGCTCTTCCAAATCCCCGTCTACCACCGCCGTTTGTACAGTAGGGCGTAGTTCCCGGTGTCTTTGGAATAATTCCAGTACCGGCCAGATACCCTCGCGGGCCAGTTTTTCCGAGAAAAGCAGAGCCTGCGTGTGGAAGAACCGGATCTGCCGGGTCGTCCCTTGACTGAGGTTTAAGATGGCCTCAAAAGGTGTGCGCCCACGGGCGGAATGAACCCAAAAGGGCATTTTCTCCCCGCCACCGCCACCGGTGCTTCCACTTTCCCCGCCGCTTTGGAAAAGGGGATTGGCCAGCACGACAAGGGCTTTGTACATCTTTTCCCCCTTTTCCTCGTCCAAATCAAAGGCGAGCAGCAAGGAACTGGCCAGCCATTCCGGTTCCCGGTTATCCCAGCAGCCGGTGGTAAAAAGGGAAAGCAGGCAAAAAACGGCAGTAAGCTTCAGAAAATGACCGCCTGGTCTGAGCATCTGGCCCCCCTAAGGTCCCCTTTGGTTTTATTGTTTCACTTTTTACCCGGGTTTCATTCGGGTTTTATCCGGCGTTTTCTGATATATTTTTTCCCTCCCCGGCCGGCATGGCGGATCAGGTAAGCGGCCCAAAGCAGCAGGTAGGGAAGGACAGTAATAGTGATGGAGTAAGGAAAGAAGACCCGGGGCTGGAAAAACTTTATCAAGTCAAGAAAATCGTCGTAGGTATGGATGGACAAAATGATCCAGAAGATAGCCATGGGGCCAATTAACGGCCGGTAGTCGCGGATTCTTGCGAGTTGTGAGATCCCCCGGGCGCCGCAATATAAAAAAACAGAAAGATTGATAAATATCCCCAAGCCCCAGGCGATTACCACCAAGGCCTCGATCCGTTCGACAAAGCGGCTGATCTCGATGGCCTTGGTCATAAGGAAGAAGGGGAAAAGCGAGCTGGAACCTATCTTTGGTCCGAGGACACCGACGACGGTGATTGTGGAGAGGATCAGGACGATTCCGGAGAGAAGAGCAGCCAGGGCTGCGGAGGGGATGGCTTTCCGCGGTGTGGTTAGAGTGGGAACCAGGACACCGAGGACGAGATTTTGGTTGCCTAACGCAGCCGGAGTAAGCGCGCTGGAGAAGACCGGGCCAAAGCCACGGCTCAGGACCGGTTGGAGATTGATAAAATCAAAGCCTTTAAGGGCCCCGAGCAGGCTGGCGGCGATGAAGAATATATAAGAAAAGATTAAAGCATCGGCGGTGCGGGCGATGACTTCCACACCCAGGCTGACCGCGACAGCGGCCAGCAAGACCATGGAGGAGACGAGGAAGATCAGGGGGGTATGGGGGAGGAACCCGATAGTCAAGAGTTCGGCGTAGATCCGGACCTCCGTGGCGGCGGTATTAAGAAAGATCCAGAGAAAAAAGAAGCAAATTATGGTGCCGCCGGTCTTGCCCAACAGTTTCCGGCTGTATTCGAAGACGGTTTCTTCGGGAAACTTAATTGCCAGGCCGCCGATGAGCAGGATCATGAGGAGGGTCGCGGCCAGGCTGAAAATAGCCGAGAGCCAGGCGTCCTGTCCGGCAGCGCCGGTGGTGAGCACCGGGAGGGTGGCGATGGTGACGGTGGAACGGATCATGAATAGCATAAAAACCAGTTGGCGGTTGTGGATCTTCTCAGTGGTCATTTTTCCTCCCTTTCCCGGTTTTCTCTTTTTCCTCTTCCTCAATATCAGGCCGCGGCTGTTGCCCCCTGGGCTGGCGCACCGGTTCCCTGGCGCCCAGCAGCAGGGGGCGGGTGTTCATCCGCCACCACCAGGCGCGGAAGGCAAGATCTTTGAAGCTCTTTAAGATGAGAGGGGCCACGGGGGCAAGGTAGGGATAACCGAACGACCGGACACTGGACATGTAGATCAGCACCAGCAGCCCGCCGAATTGTATGCCAAAAAGGCCAAAGGCCCCGCCGAGGAAGATAAAGATGAACCGGAGGAGGCGGGCGGCGATGCCGAAGGAAAAAGTGGGTACAGTAAAAGAGGCAATGGCCGTTAAGGAGACGATGATTACGACCGGAGGCGAGACCAACCCGGCCCGGATGGCCGCGTCCCCCAGGACCAGGGCGCCGACGATGCTGATGGCAGGCCCGATGGCCCGCGGCAGGCGGATCCCGGCCTCACGCAGAAGTTCAAAGAGGATTTCCATGAGGAAAACCTCGGCCACGACGGGGAAGGGCACGCCCTCTTTGACCGCGGCGATCCGCAAGAGCAATTGGGCTTGGAGCAGTTCATTATGGAAGACGATGACCGCCACATAGATTCCGGGCAGGAAGATGGAGATCCCAAAGGCGAAATAACGAAGGAGCCGGAGGAAAGACCCGATAAACATTTTTTCGTAATAATCATCCGGGGCCTGCAGCAGCATGGGGAAGTCCATCGGTGCCACCAGGACAAAGGAGGTGTTGTCCGTAATAACCGCCACCCTCCCCTCGAGCAAGCAGCCGGCCACCCGGTCCGGCCGCTCGGTCTGGAAGAGGAGGGGGAAGATGCTGAAGGGATTGTCTTCAATAAAATCTTCGATGTAGCCGCTTCCCATAATAGCATCGGTTTTGATCCGGCTTACCCGTTGCCGGACCTCCTGGACCAGTTCTTCGCTGGCCAGGCCTTTGATGTAAAGGATACCCACTTTGGTTCGGCTCAGGCTGCCGAGGGTGAACTCTTCCAGCCAGAGGTTGGGGGTTTTAATCCTCTTCCGTAAGAGGGCGACATTTGTATAAAAGCTTTCAATAAAACCGTCCCGCGGGCCGCGGATGGTGGATTCGGCGGAAGGCTCCTCGATATTCCGGTATTTGAAGCCCCAGGTGTCGCAGGCCAAGCCGGTGGCGCTCCCGTGGCAGAGGATAACGGTGCAGCCGTTGGTCAGGGCGCTCCAGAGTTCGTCCACAGTTGCGACTTCTTTGGTCTCCGCCGACTGCAACAGGCGCCGGCGGAACTCTTGAAGCAGGTTGGGGCCGGCCCCTTTTCCCACTGGCGACTG
>DUNX01000059.1 GCA_012839115.1 Bacillota bacterium | reverse complement strand
TGGAGTTAATGAAGATTGCTTATCTTTATTACATTAAAGGCCATTCACAAGAAGAAATCAGCGAATTGCTCCAAAAATCTAAGATGACCGTGTCGCGGATGACCAGGAAAGCAATTGAAGAAGGGATTGTAAAAATCTCTGTTCAACTACCCTACCAGGTTAATGAGGAACTTCAGGAGAAACTTCTTCGCACCTTTGGGCTCAAAGATGTGGTGGTAGCCAAGAATATCATCGGGGAAGAGCTTTCGCTCTTCTTAGGTGGGGTTGGGGCGTACGGGCTCCTGTTTCATCTAAAAAACGGCGATGTTTTGGGTGTTGGTGAAAGTTATACCGTCAATCTCTTGGCAAAGAGCTTAATACCCCATAGTTACAAAAATCTGCGCGTGGTCCAGTTGCTCGGGGCACTGGAAGGTCATATAAGGCCGGATAACAGTTTTTTGACCACCAAGGAGATTGCACAAAAACTGGATGGGCAGGGTTATTCCTTTTCAGCACCGGCAAAAGTCAACGATAAACAGATCAAGAAGATGCTCCTTAGCAACAGCCCAACCTTTGAAAGGATTAAACAACTATGGGAAGAGTGCAATATCGCGGTCATCGGTATAGGCACTGTTAACCGGGAGGTTCAAGAGCATTTTCTTAACCAGGAAGAGCTGCAGGAGTTAGAAGCACGGGGCGCCGTTGGGGACATTCTTGGCTTCTTTTATAATATTGACGGGGAAATAGTCAATGCAGATATGGAAGATTACTTAATGGGTATATCAAGGGAGAGGTTGTTCAAGATCGAGAAATTAATCGCCATCGCCGGCGGCCCCGAAAAAGCCACCGCTATTATTGGCGCGTTAAGAACGGGAGCGGTTGATATCTTAATCACCGATGAGGAGACTGCGGAGAAAGTTTACACGCAAGCACTTAGCTAATGCGATTACTTACCGGAAAGGAAGAGACAGATAATGAAGGCTTTAGTTACAGCGTCCTTTTCCGAAAAGGAGTTGGCACGTTTACGGGAAAAAGCAGAAGTGGTTCATGAAGGTTGGGGACTGACAGGGGATGATATGAGTACGGAGCAGCTAATAAATGTTGCAGGAGATAAGGAGATCCTTATCGTGGAATTGCAGGAAGTGGAAAGTGCGGTCTTTGCGAATTGCCCAAACCTGAAGGTTGTAGGGTGCTGCCGGGGGAACCCGGTCAATATTGACCTGGCGGCGGCGACCAGGTATGGAATACCGGTTGTTAACACCCCCGGCCGCAATGCCGTGGCCGTCGCCGAATTAACGGTTGCCTTGATGATCAATTTGGCCAGGAAGATCGGACCCGCCTACCGGAACCTCAAAAATGGCCTATGGGATATTGATGATGTCATGGCCTTTGTCTATTATAAAGGGATTGAATTATACGGAAAGACCATAGGTCTCATTGGCTTTGGGGCCATTGGGATTGAGGTTGCCAAGAGATTGAAGGCCTTCGGCACAAAGATTCTCGTTTATGATCCTTATATCCCGGAGGATGTTTTGGCCCGGTATGGGGTGGAGAAGGTCTCCTTGCAAGAATTATTGACCAGGTCGCGGATTATTTCTTTACACGCCGCTGTAACCCAGGAAACAAAGGGGATGATCGGGAAGGATGAGTTTTGCTTGCTGAAGCCGGATACATTCTTAATCAACACCTCAAGGGCGGACTTAATCGACCGGGCAGCCTTGGTGGATGCTTTAAAAAACAAAAGGATAGCCGGAGTTGCTCTGGATGTCTTTACAGAAGAACCGGTGGCGCCTGAGGACGAGTTGTTGAAGATGGAGAATGTTTTTGTTACACCGCATATTGGCGGCGCCACCTTTGAGGTTGAAGACCACCACGCCCGTATTGTCTTGGATGGAATTTTCACTTTGCTTTCCGGGGAGATACCGAAGAATATTGCCAACCCGGAGGTGTTGTCCGACGCTTGCCTTGCGCGCCTTAAGGCGTTGGGCGCCCGCTCGCAGTAAAACTTCAGGAATTGGGGAGAGGTAAAAATGGACGGCAGCTGTTTTCTTGTTTTTGACTTCGGCACCGGTTCGGGTAAAGTGGTTTTACTGGACGACACAGGCAATATTCATGCACAAGCCGCCCGGGAATGGAGTTATACCGATACCAGCGCCGGCGGCGGCGGGCTGGAATTTTCCCCGGAGGATTTCTGGGAAAAATTTTGCGCTTCTGTACGGGAAGTTGTTACCCAAGACAAAGCCGGCGCCAAAAGAATCTGTGCCTTAACCGCCACCAGTCAACGGGAAGGAGTAGTGCTTGTTGACGAAAATGGCCAGGTTCTTTATGCCGGTCCCAACCTTGACGAGCGGGGGAAAGACTATAATCAGCGCTTGGCAGAGTTATACGGCGATAAGATCTATCGCAAGACCGGTCATTGGCCGGGACCGATTTTTTTACCGGGGCGGATTAGCTGGTTTAAGGATAACCGGCCGGAGCTTTATAAGAGAATCCATAAGGTTCTTCTTCTCAATGACTGGATTCTTTATAAATTGACCGGAGAGAAGTTTTCCGAACCCACCAATGCCTGTGAAACCTTATTATATAACATAACGGAGAAAAGCTGGGATCAAGAGCTTTTAACAATGACTGGTTTACCGGCGGAATTTTTCTGCCCGGTGAAAGAGAACGGTTCTCTCCATGGTTATCTTAAAGAAGAGTTGGCACGGGAATGGGGCCTGCCGCCCGGCCTCCCGGTGATCGTAGGTGCGGCGGACACGCAGGCTGCCTTGTTGGGATGCGGTCTTCTCAAACCCGGAACGATCGGTGTTGTTGCGGGAAGTACCTGCCCGGTAGCGCTTGTTACCGACAGGTGTATTATTGACCGGGATGTACGTACCTGGACAGATCCGTATTTTGACGGGAAATATGTCTTGGAGGCCAATGCCGGGCCTACCGGGTTGCTTAAGAACTGGTTGGCCAGGAGTTTTTACCCGGGATTGAGTCTTAAAGAGGCTTTTGTAGCTATGGAAGACGAAGCAGCCCGTATTCCGCCCGGCAGCAGGGGAGTAAAAGCCTATCTAGGTCCGGTTATAAGTAATGTTAAAAACAACAGGTTCGAGAATGAGCGGTATCTGACCGGTCTGGCGGAAGAGACATTTACCGCTGACGGGCGGGCTTTGCTGGCAAGGAGCGTATTGGAGAATATCGCATTTGCAATCAACGGTAATATCAATCTCTTGCAGGGGATCTCCGGTATGACCCGCGCATGTGCGCGCTCGGAGAAAATTGTGGTTACCGGTGGCAACATTCATAACAGGTTATTCTTACAAATTCTTGCCTCCCTGCTCGAGAACCCGCTATACGTCACCACCCCGGAAGCTACGGCTTTAGGCGCGGCGGTATGCGCTGCGGCCGGGATTGGGCGTTACCGTAATCTCACAGAGGCTTGCGAAAAGATGGGGGGGAATCTGGAAAGAATAAAGGGAGAGAGTAGCTGGAAAACTGTGTACACTGAAATTTTCCGGGAGTGGGGAAGCCGGTTTGCATAAGGCACGAAAGGAGAAGAAGAATGAAGGAAAAAGAGTTGCGGGAGATAATTGTGGAGATTGGGAACCAACTACTTGAACGGCGTTTGACTTCGGGAACCGGCGGTAATGTCAGCGGCAGGCTGGAAGGGCAGGATTGGTTTTTGATCACCCCCAGCGGGATCCCGTACCCGGAGATAACTCCTGAAGATCTTGTGCGGCTCGACCTAAACGGGAAACAGGTTGGCGGCACTTACAAACCATCAATAGAAAAGAATATGCATCTGAAGATTTTTCAGCAACGGGATGACATCAATATCATCATCCATACCCATTCATTATACGCACAAGCCGTTGCCTGCACACGAAAGGCTATTCCGCCGATCCTGGATGCCGTGGCAATTATGTTTGGCGGTCCCATTGCGGTGGCGGAATACGCACGACCCGGTTCGCCAGAGTTGGCGGAGAACGTCGCGGCCAAGCTGGTAAAGGAGAATGGATGCTTAATTGCTAACCACGGCGCCATCGCGGCGGGCAAGGATTATGCTGAGGCCATGGAATATTGCGAACTGATCGAGAGCGCAGCCCAGGTATTTCTTTTTTCTCAGATTATTGGCAATCCTGTGGCCCTCACCCCTGAAGAGATAAAAGCAAACCTGGACTTTTTCAACAGCCAGTATGGTCAGTAGTTGCTGAGAAATGCTTTCAGGCAATAGCGGGGCTGTAAAATTCGCGGAAGGCCGTTAACCGGAGATGGTCCATGATATAATTCATGGATCTTCTTTTTGTCTTATTTCCACAGTTTAGCACCGGGACCTCAGAGAAATTCGCGGACCAGGCCGGGCTTGATTATGAAAACGCCAGGCGGCTTGCGGCCAATCTTCAACGGATGATTGAGCGGGCACAGGCGAGGGGAAGATGAGTTTAATCTCCCTTTTGCACGATGGACCTTTTTGTTTAGTTTTTGTTGAGAGCCGGCTTTTATAATAAATTTAGTACTGATCTAAAGGCCATAATGGATTAAATCTGAGGGGGGGTTGTAGAATGAAAGGATATTGGAGCCGGTTTTCTTTTTTACTCATGTTATTCTTAATACCGGTGCAGGCCGGAGCCGCGCCCCTGAATGAGAAGGAAATCCCGGTTTATCCCGGCGCAGTGCGGGACCAGGCCGCCGAAGAAGAGCGCCGCCAGTTCTATGAGGAG